>CANHXZ010000100.1 GCA_947464785.1 Flavobacteriales bacterium
GGCCCACCGCGCTGTCCTGGAAATAGTTTTTTCTTCCCGCGGCATGGTTCAACCCAAATCGGTTGCGTGCTCGTCTTCAAAAGGAAGGTAGTCCAACTGCACTCCGGCCTTGGCCAAAAAATCCAGACCCGTGGAGTCCTTGTAGTTGTCTGCGTACACCACCCGCACAATTCCGGACTGGTGGATCAACTTGCTGCAATCGCGGCACGGACTCATGGTCAGGTACAGGGTAGCGCCGGAACAACTTTGGGTAGAAGAGGCTACTTTCAAAATGGCGTTGGCCTCTGCGTGGAGAACGTACCACTTGGTGTCTCCCAATTCTTCTTCGCACGGATTCTCAAACCCGGTGGGGGTTCCGTTGAATCCGTCGGAAATGATGGTGCGGCCTCGAACTATGAGCGCGCCTACTTGCCTTCGCGCGCAGTGCGAGAGCGAGGCCCACTCACGGGCCATCCGGAGGTATGTCCGGTCGTAGCGCTCTTGCTTCGTCATAAGCGAGTTTTGTGCCCAGGGCGGGAATCGAACCCGCACACCAGAGGTACACGAGTTTGAGTCGTGCGCGTCTACCAATTCCGCCACCTGGGCTGGTGTTACGAGGGCAAAAGTAAAACAAAAATTTCATACATTTGCACCCCCGAACGAAACAAAAATGATGGAACCTGTCGCCAAGCTGTTTTCCGGTCGCCTCACGCACGAGTTGTCTCAGCGCATCGCAGATGCGTACGGGCAGCCTTTGGGCAAGGTGGAGATTACGCAGTTTGCCGACGGTGAATTCCTTCCTTCTTTTGAAGAAACGGTGCGCGGTGGACGGGTTTTCTTGATCCAATCCACCAATCCGCCGAGCGACAATCTTTTTGAGTTGTTGCAGTTGTGCGACGCTGCCAAGCGCGCCTCTGCCAAACACATCACGGCCGTCCTCCCTTATTTTGGGTATGCGCGCCAAGACCGAAAAGACAAGCCGCGCGTTCCCATTACCTCCAAGTTGGTTGCGAAAATGCTCGAAACGGCAGGCGCCACGCGCATCATGACCATGGACCTGCACGCGGATCAAATCCAAGGATTTTTTGAAGTGCCCGTAGACCACCTCTATTCCTCTTCTTTGTTCCTCCCGGACATGGAGGCCTTGGGACTGGACAACCTGACCATCGCATCCCCAGACATGGGCGGCTCCAAGCGGGCCAATGCCTACGGTGGCAAATTGGGTGCTGAGGTAGTGATTTGCTACAAGCAACGCAAAAAAGCCAACATCATCGACAAAATGACCGTCATTGGCGACGTGAAAGACCGCCACGTGATTTTGGTGGACGACATGATCGACACCGGGGGTACTTTGGTGAAGGCCGCGGACATGCTCATGGAGAAAGGTGCGTTGAGCGTACGCGCCTACTGCACGCACGGGGTTCTTTCCGGCGATGCCATTGAAAAAATTGAAAATTCGGCCATGACGGAGTTGGTGATTACAGACACCATTCCGTTGCGCCGTCCCTCTTCTAAAATTCGAGTAATCAGCGTGGCGCCGTTGTTTGCTTCTGTGATGCGCGCCGTTCACGCCCACGAGTCCATCAGTGGGCACTTTTTGATGTAAAACACCGTTAATTCCCTTTCCATGAACTCCGTTCACATCCAAGGCACCCTCCGCACCGAGCTCGGAACCAAGTTTGCCAAAGCCCTTCGCGCAGAAGGTCAAGTTCCGTGCGTTATCTACGGCGGCGAAGCCCCCGTTCATTTCTCCGCTCCCCTATTGGGCTTCCGCAGCCTGGTGAACGTACCGGAGGTGAACTTGGCGGTTATTGAGCTCGACGGCAAAAAGTACGAGGCCGTTATTCAAGACATGCAGTTCGACGTGTTGAAGGACACCCTGACCCACATCGACTTCATTCAAGTAATTGACGGCAAAGCCGTTACGGTTGAAGTACCGGTTAAATTGACCGGTAATTCCGTAGGCGTTCGCTTGGGCGGTAAGTTGAAGATCGTCATGCGCAAGGTGAAGGTAAAAGGAATGGTTACCGACATCCCGGGCACCATTGAGCACGACATCACCGCTTTGAAAGTTGGTGAGTCTTTGCGTGTGAACCAAATCAAAGAAGGCAAGTCCTTCGAGATTTTGTCCCAAGATTCCGGCGTAATTGCCACCATCAAAACCTCGCGTAACGTGGTGGTTGGCGCTATGGAAGAAGAGACCGAGGAGGCTGAGGCCTAATCGGCATGAACGGCGTCCGCAAATTCCTCGTGGTGGGGTTGGGAAATCCCGGCCAAGAATACGCAGGAACACGCCACAATATTGGATTCGACGTAGTGGATGCCTGGGCTCAGGCGTCCACTACCCGTTTTAGCCCGGACCGCTACGGCGACCGCGCCCAAATCACTCTGAAAGGGAGAACAATCGTCCTAATCAAGCCCAATACCTTCATGAATTTGAGCGGCAAGGCCGTGCGGTACTGGATGGAAACGGAGAAAATCCCCCTGGAAAACGTGGTGGTGGTGTTGGATGAATTGGCCCTCCCCTGCGGAACCACCCGCCTCAAATTACGCGGGTCCGACGGCGGCCACAACGGCCTCAAAAGCATTCAAGAAGTCCTGGGACGGCAGGATTACCCGCGCCTCCGCTTTGGAATTGGGGCAGATTTCCCCAAGGGACACCAAATCGATTACGTCCTGGGGCCCTGGCACGCAGACCAGTACGAGCCCGTGAAGGTGGGAATCGAGCGCTCCATCAAGTTTCTGGAAACCTTTGTCCTGGCCGGAGCCGCAACGGCGATGAACCAGTACAACCAATAAAAAAGGCGCCCGATGGGCGCCTTTTTTCGTTCGATGTACCGGATGCCGGGATGCGTCAAAAACGATAAACCCCGTAAAGATTGGCCTGCAAATAACTGGTGTATCCGCTCCAAGCATGAAGGGTTCCAAAATGGCCCGTACCCGCTAAGGTGATCCCCCAACGCTTAGTTAACCATGCTGTTCCACCCAAACCCAAATGCACAATGGGTTCGTGTTTGTGCAGGGCTACGGAACGGTAGGTGTAGCCCAATCCGTAGTTAATGTGCGGGGAAAAAATATTGCCCAACCATTGCAACTTGCGGAAATTCGTACGGAAATCCGCATTAATTCCGTAATAGTGAGCAACGCCGTAATTACGCTCACCCGCAATCCACGGAGCTTCGGATGCTGAATAAAAACTCTGAACGCCTATTTGACTGGACGAACCGGTCTTGCTCACGCGGTAGGGGAAATGAACCGAGAAGGAAGTTGGTGGAGTACGCACAGTCACGTTCTGCCAATTGCCCAATACCAAGGGGTTCAAAAAGAAAGTGCCGTCGTCGGACACTATTGACCAGCCCCAACGTACGTCGATGCCGAGTACCGGTATTTGAAACTTGCTCGGCTTCAACGCGCCGTCTTTATTTACAGGTAAATCCTTATATACGGTATCGATAATTACATTGAGCAGCTGGGCCGCCTCCGGCGCCTGCTCTGCCGCAGATCGACTGGTGTCCGGTGTTTCCACTTGTCCAAATGCCGTGAGCGAAAACACTGCGGTTAGGAAAATGATAAGGATAAAACGCATGGCAGTCGGTGGTTTGAAATGAACGAATAAATGTAGTGTAATTTATTTACGTACTATACGCGGTGGATTGATTGATAACCTCCACCAATACAATCTGATTTTCTGCAAAAATCACCCCCGTTCGGAACTACTCCACCGTCACACTCTTCGCCAAGTTGCGGGGCTGGTCCACGCTGCAGCCGCGCATAACGGCCACGTGGTAGCTCAACAACTGAAGCGGAATGGTGGTCAGCAGAGGAGAGAGGCACTCCGACGAAGGCGGAATTCCAATGGTGTCTTTGGCCATGGAGCGGATTTCCGTGTCGTCCTCGTCCACAATGGCAATGATCTGGCCCTTGCGCGCCAAGACCTCCTGCACGTTGGAGACGATTTTGTCGTAGTGACCGCTCTTGGGGGCAATGACGATGACCGGCATCTGCTCGTCAATCAAGGCAATGGGGCCGTGTTTCATCTCCGCAGCCGGATAACCTTCGGCGTGGATGTAGCTGATTTCTTTGAGCTTCAGGGCTCCTTCCAAGGCCACCGGGAAGTTGTAGCCGCGGCCCAAGTACAAGGCGTTGGTGCTGTCCTTAATCTTTTTTGCAATGGCCACCGTTTGGGCGTCGCTTTGGAGCATGGAGGCAATTTTGTCTGGAATGCCCGCCAACTCGTGGCTCAAATCCAGGTAGCGCTTTTCGTCCAACGTGCCCTTGGCACGGCCCAACCAAAGGGCCATCAGGGTAAATACCGTTACCTGAGCGGTAAAGGCCTTGGTGGAGGCCACGCCAATTTCCGGGCCTGCGTGCGTGTAGGCACCCGCGTGCGTTTCGCGCGCAATGGAACTGCCCACCACGTTGCAAATGCCAAAGATGGTGGCGCCGGCGTCCTTCGCCAACTTGATGGCGGCCAAGGTGTCCGCCGTTTCGCCGGATTGGGATACGGCAATGACCACGTCTTTGGCGGTCAACACCGGGTTGCGGTAGCGGAACTCCGAAGCGTACTCCACTTCCACCGGAATGCGCGCCAGGTCTTCAATTAAGTACTCGCCTACCAAGCCGCTGTGCCAGGACGTGCCGCAGGCCACCACCAAAATCCGGTCCGCTGCCAGGAGCTGCTCGCGAATCTGGTCCAAACCCTCCATGCGGATGATGCCCTCGTCCGGGAGCAGTCGGCCGCGGAAGGTGTCTTGGATGGCCTTGGGTTGCTCGTAAATTTCCTTGAGCATGAAGTGATCGTAGCCGCCCTTCTCAATGCTCTCCAAATCCATTTTCAATTGGTGGATGTGCGCATCCACCGTCGCGGAAGTGGTGATGGAACTGACGCGCACCCCTTTGTTGCGGTGCACCACAGCCATTTCACCGTCCTCCAAATAGATGGCGCGCTTGGTGAACTCCAAAAACGGCGAGGCGTCGGACGCTACAAAATATTCTTCCTGACCCAAGCCAATGACCAGCGGACTGCCCATTTTGGCCACCACCAATTTGTTGCTTTCCTTGCGGGACATCACCACAATGGCGTAGGCACCCACCACCTCGCGCAAGGCGCGACGCACGGCTTCTTCCAACTTTACATCCTCCATTTTTTGGACGTAATGAATGAAGTTGACCAGCACTTCCGTGTCCGTATCGGACGAAAAAGTGTAGCCCTTGGCTTGGAGTAGGGACTTCAGCGCGGAATAATTCTCAATGATGCCGTTGTGCACCAGAACCAAGTCTCCGTCTTCGCTGGAGTGCGGGTGGGAGTTGCGGTCCGACGGTTCTCCGTGGGTGGCCCATCGGGTGTGGCCCATGCCGGCCGTGGCGTGCGTGTCTTGGTTGCCCACCAAGTCCACCAAATCGGCGACCTTGCCTTTTTTACGAAATACGCTCAGAGAATCGTTGGACAGACAAACACCGGCCGAATCGTAACCGCGGTATTCCAGCCTTTTCAAGCCGTTGATGATGATCGGGTACGCCTCACGGGCGCCGATGTATCCTACAATTCCACACATAATTCAAAAGGTTTGGTACGCAAAGGTCGCAAACATAACGCCACATTCGCTGCGCGTTTTGACCCTACTTTGTTCTCGTTAGGTACAAATTCAACCGCGCCGGTTCCGACGGGTGCAAATTGCCGTTGAGCACCACCCGCTGGGCATTGCCGCTGGGATTGGAGGGTAGCAAGATGAGTCGGTCCATTTTGGGGTCCTTACCGTTCAGCACGCGCTGCACGTGGCGCGTGATGTTGAACCGATACACCTGCTGGTCCAACACACCGACCACACGCAGAGAATCCCGCAAAGATTGCAATCCTCCGCCTGGGCTGCCGCCCTGGTAGTCGTTA
>CANHXZ010000101.1 GCA_947464785.1 Flavobacteriales bacterium
ATCAGGCGTTGGATGTGGTGGGCGTAGGCGTGTTGCAGGGTTTGCTGTACGGCGTGGCGAGCGCAGGCCATACGGGTTTCTCCGGTCCAAAACCAAGTGGGCAGGGGAGCGGTGTGGTGGAGTGCGTTGAGCGTTTTGTATTCCGGCATTCGGGCCCAATAAATTCCCCGGACGTATTCGCGCCAACCCAGGATTTGGCGGATGAATCCCTCTGCTTGGGCCAATCCAATCCGCTCCGGTTGGGCTCGATGCGCCGCTTCTACGGCCTTTACCACGTCGGCCGGGTGCAGGTGTTTGCAGTTGAGGGAGAAACTCAACCGACTGTGGTAGTAGAAGGCATCCTGAGGTCCCAAGTGGTCTTGGTAGGACCCAAAATGGGGCAGCAGGTGCTCCACAAAATAGTCCAAGGTGGATTGGGCAGCCTCTGGGGTGGTGGGCCACGCAAAGCGCTGTGCGTCAATTTCTCCCACGGAGGTTACTCCGTGTCGACGGATGCGTTCCACCCAAGGGGTAGCGTCTGTGAGCGTGGCGCAAGGCGGAGGGGGCAGGTGTTCCGCAGAAAGCCTTTTGCGGTTGTCCGCGTCGTAGTTCCATTTTCCGCCCAACGGTTTGCCGGCAGGGTCCAACAATACGCCAAAGTCTACTCGGGCCTTCCGGTAAAAGGACTCCATCAGGTACTGTTTCTTCCCGGCGAAATGACGTTCCAAGGCCCCCCGGTCGTAAAAAAAATGACGGGTGGTGTCCGACGGAGGTCCAAAGGCGCTGCGGAGTTGTTGGTCCACGCGGTATTCGTCGGGTTCTAGATACTCAATGTGCTCCGCGCCGTAGGTTCGAGCTACGGATTGAAGCATATCCGGCAGCGAAAGGGCTGATTCTGGGTGGTCTAACGTTCGGTACTCCACGCGGTGGCCGTTGTCCCTCAGCCAGTGCGCAAAGTGCTCCAGAGCGGCAAAAAAGGCCACCACTTTTTGGAGGTGGTGGCGAACGTAGTCGGTTTCTTGGCGCATTTCGGCCAAGAAATAGACGGTATCCGGCTGGGGCGTGCCCGTAAACCAAGGATGGCGCGGGTTCAACTGGTCCGCCAAGACCAATCGGATGCGGGAGGTGGCTGGGTTCATTCGGTGGATTTGGTCCGACGGCAACGCTCGGAACAGTAGCGAACCTGTTCCCAATCGCGCTCCCATTTTTTGCGCCATGCGAACGGTTTTTGGCACACTACGCAAATTTTGGTGGGAAGGTTGGATTTGGAGACGCCGCGCATGGCAATCAGGGTTTTGCGTAGGGAAGTCGGTCCAAAGAACCGGCACGGTGGTAGGCATCCAATCCGTTGACGGTGGCCACGTCCAAAGCAGCTAAATCCACGTAGCCATCTCCTTGAATTCCTCCTTCAGCAACAAACAAATGCACCACCTCCAACACGGCCAATTGTGTGCCGTTGGCGGCTAGGGGCACCAGGCTTTGCAGCCGAACGGCCCACTGAACCGGGCAACCGTGCACAAAGGGCAGGGGCCATTCCGGCCGGAATTCCCGCTTCAAACCTACCGCATCAAATTCACTGACTTCAGCCGCATAGCGTGCGGAGGTTTGGTGGGCGGCGTGTCGGTCTTCGTAACGAACGGCATTCACCGTGGCCATTCCTTGAGTTTGTAAATTTTCCAAAGTATGCCGCGGGACGGAATCCGGACGAAACAAAACCCCCAACAGAGGCGGATTGGCGCCCAGGTGTATGAGTTGCGAAAAGACGGCTAAATTATCTATTTCAAGACTGTTGCGCGTAGATAGAAGTACTAAAGGTTTAAATCCAGAAGCACTGTTGATCAGTTGCGCCCGCCAGCGTTCGGGAAGGTTGGCCCACGTGTTTTCTCCGGGCGAAAAGCGGGAAGCGCTCATGCGGCACCCGTTAACCTTGCGTGCGCAAGGCGCCCATTCCGCCGTCTACGCCCCACACCTGGCCGGTGATCCAACGCGCTTCGTCGCTGAGCAAGAACAAAGCAGTTGAAGCCAAATCTTCCGGGCGTCCCAAGGACTTCAGCGGATGGCGATCCGCACCGGCTTGCCGGCGCTCGTCCGATCCCAGCAGGCGTGCGGCCAAAGGAGTGTCGGTTAGTGAAGGGGCCAACGCATTGACGCGCACGGACGGTGCCCATTCTGCGGCCAAGGAACGCGTTAGGCCCTCCACGGCCCCTTTGGCCATGGCCACGGAAGCGTGAAAAGGCATGCCGGTTTGCACCGCTACGGTGGAAAACAAAACCACCGCGGAACCCGGTGCAGCTTTGAGGGCTTTTTCGGATGCTTGCAAAACCCGCACAGCGCCCAAGGCAGAAAGTTCAAAATCGCTTTGAAAATCGCTGATTTTCAGACCTCGGAACGGCTTGAGGTTGATGCTTCCGGGAGCGTACAGCACTCCGTCCAAAGCAGCGGGGAGTTCGGGGAATTCCGAACCGTCTTGCACAACATCTACGGAAAACTCAGTCAAGCCGGAGCCAGACAGGCCGGAAGATCTTCGAGACCAGCCAATTACGTTCCAACCAGCATTCAGTGCGCGTTCGGCGGCGGCCCGGCCGATTCCGCTGGAGTGCCCTACAATCAAAAGCGTTTTTGTCATGGAGGATTAACAACGGGTGCGGTACTTTTGTTGCACAACGCATTTGGAAACCCCATCCCCATGAAAACGCACGTATTGGACGCAACCCTGTCTTGGTCCGCTTGGAAGAATTTGGCCGAGGGCCCGCATCCAGTAGTGTTTTCGGAAGACGTTTGGAACCGCGTGGAGCAGTCGTATTCATTTGTTCAAAAACTAGCACAATCCCCGGATCGCGCGTATTACGGCATCAATACCGGTTTTGGCGCCCTCTATAACGTGTCCATTGGACCGTCGGACCTGGCCCAATTGCAGTTGAATTTGATTCGCAGCCACGCGTGCGGCACCGGTCAACCGGTTGAAGCGGCGTTGGTGCGTTTGATGCTCTTGACCAAGGCGCTGTCTTTGAGTTACGGACATTCCGGGGTAGCCCGGACCACCGTGGAGCGCCTTTTGGCTTTGTACGAAGCGGACTGCCTGCCCCTGGTGTACGAACGGGGTTCGCTGGGGGCGTCCGGAGATTTAGCGCCTTTGTCCCACCTGTGTTTGCCGCTGGTAGGAGAGGGAGAGGTGGTCTACCGCGGGAAGCGAATGCCGGCGGCCGACGCCCTGGCTGCTTTGGGCTGGAAGCCTTTGGTGCTGGGCCCTAAAGAAGGCTTGGCGTTGATCAACGGAACGCAGTTCATGCTGGCCCATGCCGTGTGGTTGGTGGTTCAAGGATACACCTTGGGGTACTGGGCAGACGTTTGTGCCGCGCTTTCACTGGATGCGTTCGACGGCAGAATCGAGCCTTTTGATCCGCGGGTGCATCAAGCCCGGCCGCAGCCCGGGCAAGCCGTGGTGGCCAGCAGGGTCCGGGAATGGTTGGCCGGTAGTCCGGGTCCAACCCGCCCCAAAACCCACGTGCAAGATCCTTATTCGTTCCGGTGCGTGCCTCAAGTTCACGGGGCGTCGTGGGATGCTTTGGGCCATTTGGCACGGACGGTTTCCTACGAACTGCACAGCGCCACGGACAACCCCATGGTCTTCGCAGAAGACGAAGAAGTTATTTCCGCTGGAAACTTTCACGGGCAACCCCTGGCTTTGGCCATGGATTTTGCAGCCCTAGCCTTGGCGGAATACGGAAGCATCTCGGAACGACGCCTGTACCAAATGGTCAACGGCAAACGCGGTTTACCGGCATTTCTCACGCCCAATCCCGGCCTGCATTCGGGGTTGATGATTGTTCAATACGCTGCAGCAGCCGTGGTGAGCCACAACAAGCAGTTGTGCACCCCAGCATCTGTAGATTCCATTGAGTCCAGTGCGAGCCAAGAAGACCACGTGAGCATGGGCGCCAATGCCGCCGTTCAAGCTGTGCAGGTTTTGAACAACGTTTGGGATGTTTTGGGAATGGAGTGGTTGGCGGCCTGTCAAGCCATGGAACTGAGGGGTACCCCCACCAGCGAGCTGCTCCAATCCTTACTGGACGCCTTCCGAACGGCCGTACCCTTTTTGGACGAGGACCGAATTCAAGCTCCGGACATGGCCGAAGCCACAGCCTTCCTAAAGCGTATTCCCGTCGACGACGAGCGGTGTTTCCCAGCGTTGCAGTAAAAGCGCTGCGGCCGCTACGGCGGCGGTTTCCGTGCGCAATCGGGCCGCTCCCAAACTGAGTGGGGTCCAGCCGGAACGCTCCGCGAGCGCAACTTCTTCGGTCGTAAAATCTCCTTCAGGACCGATGGCCACCACCGCCCGGTAGGGTGTTTGGAGGGTCCAATTCAGCGCCGAAATCTTGGCACCTTCCGCGCAATGAAAAACGCCCTTGTTCCATTCCGTCCAGCGCGGATCCGCCACCAGCTTGTTCCAAGGGAGCAACGGATGCACCTCCGGGCGCATTCCCTTCAGGCTCTGTTTGGCCGCGGAATCCGCAATTTTCTGAAGACGTTCGGTAGGGACGTGTTTGCGTTCGGACCGCTGGGACAACGCCAAATGCACGTGCGATACGCCCAATTCTATGGCCTTTTCAACAGCCCATTCCGTTCGGTCTAAATTCTTGGTGGGGCAGAGCACCAGGTGCAGGTTGCCCGGAACGGTTCCAAAATGGGGATTGATTTCCAGCACCGTGCCCCAGACGGCCTTTTGGGAAACGTGCGCCAAGCGCACGAGCGCCGCAGCGCCGGTTCCATTGCCCACCCACAACTCGTCGCCCGGAACTTTGCGCAGTACCCGTGCGGCATGGTTGGACTCCTCCTCCGTCAGGATTGCGCGTCCGTCGTCGGACCAAGTTCCCCAGAACAACTGCATCAGACGCCGATTTGGTCTTTTTTCCGACGTTTTCCACCGCCGGCGTGCTTCTCAACGTAATCAATGATGGCGCCCGCCACGTCCAAACCGGTGGTTTTCTCAACCCCTTCCAAACCTGGAGAGCTGTTGACTTCCAAAACCAAGGGTCCGCGCTTGCTCCGCAGCATGTCTACGCCAGCAATTTTAAGCCCAAGGGCCTTGGTAGCGGCCACGGCCATCTCTTTTTCCGCTCGCGAAAGCCGAACCGGAATGCCCTGTCCGCCTCGGTGCAGGTTGGAGCGAAACTCGCCTTCCTGTCCTTGGCGCATGTACGCAGCCACCACCTTGCCGTCAATAACCAACGTTCTTAGGTCCGCACCGTTGGCCTCGGCAATGAACTCCTGAACCAGGATGTTCGCGTCCAATCCGTAAAAAGCTTCGATGACGCTCTTGGCCGCTTTTTTGGTTTCCGCCAGCACCACGCCCAAACCTTGGCTACCCTCCAAAAGCTTAACAATCAGAGGACTTCCGCCAACTGATTTAATCAAATTGTCGATGTCTGTTGGGTGCTTGGCAAAAGCCGTCCTTGGGATGGAAACGCCTTGGCTGGCCAGAATTTGCATGGCGCGCAATTTGTCCCGAGACCGAACCAAGGCCAGAGAATTGAGGGTTGAAAAAACGTTTTTCATCTCAAATTGGCGCAACATGGCGCTGCCGTATCCGGTCAAAGAAGCTCCAATTCGGGGAATCACCGCGTCCACGCCTTCGATGGGGTGGTCTCCGTAGTAGATGTCCAGGGCGCCGGATTCCATGACGGCGTAGCATCGGCTGACGTTCATCACCTTGGCGGTGTGACCGCGCGCTTCAGCCGCTTCCATCAAGCGTTTGGTAGAGTACAGGTTCCGGTTGGCGGAGAGAATCAATAAGTTCATGGGAGCGTGTGGGAAGCGTTTAATTTTTTCCAAGAAAGGTTGCGGTAACGAACATCGATGGTGAAT
>CANHXZ010000102.1 GCA_947464785.1 Flavobacteriales bacterium
CGAGAGTTGTCGATTACCTCGTCCCGACGCATGCGCGCCACCACCGTGGAATCCACCACGACGGTCCGAACCAAATCACCCAAATCCGCCGTTTCTCCGCCCGTGGAACGGATGTCGATTCCCAAACCACGCAATTCTTCCAACAAGGTTTCCGTACCCCCAATCAAGGCAGAAATAACTTCTCCGGGGATGCGCGCCTTGTTGCGGCCGATGGTGCTACTGACCAAGATGGGGCCCAAAGCGCCTACGCACAACAAGTCGTCCAGATTCATGACCAGGGCATCTTGTGCAATGCCCTTCCAAACCGACAAATCGCCGGTTTCCTTCCAAACCAGATACGCCAAGGAACTCTTGGTTCCGGCACCGTCAGCGTGCATCACCAAACAGTGCTCTTCCGACCCCGTCAAATCATCCGGGACGATTTTACAGAAGGCTTTGGGAAACAAGCCTTTGTCCAAATGCGCAATGGCGCGGTGGACTTCTTCTTTGCCGGAAGACACTCCCCGGCCGGCGTAACGCGCACTTTGCTCCATGGGCGCAAAGGTACGGCTTGTCCCTTACTTCACGCGGATGTACATGCCGGGCAACAAGTCGTCGTCGATGTCTGGATTCAGGGCCTTGAGCTCCTTCTCCTTCAATTCCAACGCCTTCGCAATGGATCCCCACGTTTCCTCGTACTGAACCAAACGATTGGACGCATCAAATTCCGCGTAATCCCCGCCCAAAGTCACCTTCAACTTCATACCCGGGAATACGCGAACACCGCGCAAACCGCCGTTCAACTTCTTCAAATCGGTGATGGTCAAGGAGGTATTTCGGCAGATGGTCGTGAAGTTGTCTTTGTCGCCAACCGTGTAGAATTCACCTTTGGGAGCCACTTTAACCTTCTTGGCTTCCTCGGCAGCCAAAGCGGCCGCATCCATTTCTTGTGCAGGATCGTACGGTGGGGCGTAGTCGTCGCGCACCACTTTAAAGTCCGTCCGACGGTTGATCTGGTGGGCCACCTCTTGCTTGGGGGCAGGCAGCGTCTTGATGAACCGTTCGCTCAGGGCCGTGCCGGGGATAAAATCAACCGCACCGTACCCTTTGTACCCCTCCGGGATGGAGAAAGGCTCTTTCTCGCCCATACCTACGGCACCCAATCGGTCTGCCTTGATGCCTTTTGAAATCAAGTAGTCCACACACGACTGGGCGCGATTTTGGGACAGCACTTGGTTCTTCTCGTCGGTATCGCGGAAGTCCGTGTGCGAACGCAACTCAATAGCGATGTTGGGATTGGCCAACAAAATCTTGTACACCGAATCCAAAGCGGCCTTGGATTCCGGACGCAAGTCCCACTTCGCCAGGTCAAAGAACACATTCGGAAGCACAATGGGCACCTCAATGGGGTCCATCTTGCCCACAAAACTCATGGTGTGCAGGTAGGTATTCTTGTCGTCCTGGTAGGCGTACTTGTCCAAAGAAAGTGCCACCGTATTGGTGGTACCGCCGGCATTCAAAAATTTCTTTTTCTCCAAAGAAAAAGAATACGTCACGTCGCCGCTGAGTTTATCGGATTCGTACTCAAAGGTGCCTTCCTTGCTGGTGACCAAAGAGTGCGTAAAACCGTCGGAGCCGGTGATTTTAACATTGGCCGCCGCAATAGAGCGACCGGTTTTGGCGGACACCACACTGCCTTGAATTTTGTAGGTCAACGGTACCTCATAAAAAGTCCAAACGTCATAACCGCCCTTGCCGCCGTCGCGGTTGGAGATGAAGTAACCGTCTTGCAGGCCGCCCGGACGGAGCACCAAGTTGATGTCGTCGTTCTTGGAGTTGATGGGGAAGCGCAGGTTTTCGGGTTCGCCATTCGGCAAACCGTCGGCACCCAATTCCACGCGGAACAAGTCCATTCCGCCCATTCCCGGCAAACCGTCGGACGCGAAATAGAGGTAACCGTCGTCGTGTACAAAGGGAAACAACTCGTCGCCGGAGGTGTTGACCAAATCGCCCAAGTTGATGGGGGTGCCCCACTTCTTCTTGCGCTTGTCGTACTTGGCTACCCACAAATCTTTACCGCCTTTGTTTCCGTCCAAATCGCCCGCGAAGTAGAGCATCTGATCGTCGGGAGAAATGCTGGGATGGCCTACGCTTTTGGAAGAATCGGAGGTAAACACGATCGGTTCTGGAGCACTCCACGCCACGCCCATGCGCTTCGTTTCGTAGATGGCGCAACCCAACTGGGCGCGCTTAACGTCCATGCAACGGGTAAAGTACAGCGTGCGTCGACGGCTGTCGTAGGCAGCAGCTCCTTCGTGGTCCGCGGAATTGAGCGGTTCCGGCATCAGCACGGGCGTGCTGAACACTTGATCCTTGGCCGCTTTGGGATCCGGTTTGGTTTTCGCTCCACGCTTGGCTTTTGGGGCTCCGGCGGGTGCTTGACGTTGTGCCGTGTAGAGATCCGCGAAAAATTCACCCGTCCAGCCGTCCTGGCGCTTGGTCAATCCACCTTCGCGGAAGGAGGTAAAGAGCAACTCATCGTACGTGTCCGGCTTTCCGGAAAAAGTCAAACCCACCTCGTGGAAGCGGGAGTTGACCGAGCCTAAGTTTCCTACTTGGTACCGCGTCAATGCTTTCTTCCAATCCAAGGCATCCTTGCAGGACTGAGCTCCTTTGGGACCGCGCGGGTCTTCCGGCATTTGCTTGGTGTAGTCTTGGTAGGCAACCAGTGCTTCTTCGTATTCGTCCAGGGCCTTGTGCATGTCTGCCATGATCAGCAAAACCGACGGGTCCTTGTACCCAATCTTGACGGCGCGCGCGTACTGCGCATTGGCTTCCTTGTACCGACGCGTCCAGCGGTAGCACTCGCCCAAACGGAAGGCCACATCCGCTTTGTCTGTGCGGGCTTTGGCCTTGGAAAATCCCTTTTTATACAGGGTGATGGCCTTGAAGTATTCTTTGGCGTTGTAGTAATCGTCTGCGTCGCGCAGAATCTTGGGGCGCTTTACTTTCTCCGCTTTCGCAGCCTTCTGGGCCTGAGCGCGTTGCGCCGGCGTCAACTCCTTTTCCTGTGGCTCTTCAGCCGCTTTAACGGGCTTCACCGTATTGGCTTTGCCGGTATCCTTGCTTTTGGCAATGGGGGCAGCTGCAGATTTCTTGGGGTCGGTTTTGGTGCCCGACGACTTGCTCGGAGCGGGTGCAACCGTTGTTTTGGCAGCCGTTTTAGCGGCAGGCTTAGCAACGGTTTGGCCCCAGGCCACAACCGGTAAAAATGCCAAGAACAAGAGAAAAGAAGACAGACGGGACGTCGGAATCATAGCGTTGACCAATGGGTATACAAAAGGCTAAAATAGGAAATAAAAATCCCCCAAGCCACAACGACTGGGGGATTTCTTTTTTGGAACGGCAAGAACTCAACGCGCGTAGAGCATTTCGCGGTACTTCGGAAGCGGCCAAAGGGCATTGTCCACAGACAATTCCAATTTATCCACGTGGTAGCGGATGGTCTCAAAGTGCGGTTTTACGGTGTCGCAGTAGGCTATGGCACGCGCTTCAGTATCATGAATCTTGTTCGCAACTTTTCGCGCTTCGGTCATGGCGTTTACCTCCGAAGACAAAATGTTGATTCGGTTGCCCAACTCGGTCACCAAGTCCAATTGCGGCTTGGCCAACTTGGCAAAAGTCTTTTCGTCGTACAAGGATTTGAGCTTCAACGCGCCATCCGCAACCTGAGCCTGGAAGGCCATAACGGTAGGAAGAATGTGGTTGGTCACCAAATCACCCAACGTGCGGCTTTCAATTTGAATTTTCTTGAAGTAGTCCTCCAACAAAATGTCGTATCGAGCTTCCAACTCAATGTGGTTCAGGATATTCAGCTTCTCAAACAACGCTTTCGACGATTCGGAAACATAGGCCTTCAAAGCACGGGGGGTATCCGGCAAATTGCTCAATCCGCGTTTGGCAGCTTCGTTCTTCCAATCCTCGGAGTAACCGTCTCCTTCAAAACGAACCTTGTGGGAGGTGGAGATGAGGTCGCGGAGTACGTTGAACAGGGCATCGTCCTTTTTCAGCCCTTGTTCAATCAAGGAATCCACGGACTTCTTGAATTCAAAAAGCTGATTGGCAACGATGGTATTCAATACAGTCATGGACTGCGCACAGTTCGCAGAAGAACCTACCGCGCGGAACTCAAACTTATTGCCCGTAAATGCGAACGGAGACGTTCGGTTGCGGTCCGTGTTGTCCAACAAAATCTCTGGGATTTTGCCCACTACGTTCAACTTGAGCTCGGTTTTTTGCTCCGGACTCAGTTTTCCGCTCTCTACTTTCTCCAATTCGTCCAGCACGGCACTCAGCTGCTGCCCCAAGAATACGGAAATAATGGCCGGAGGCGCTTCGTTGGCCCCCAAACGGTGATCGTTACTGGCTGAGGCGATTGAAGCGCGCAAAAGGTCTGCGTGGCGGTCCACCGCCACAATGGCGTTCACAAAAAACGTCAAGAACTGCAAATTGCGCTTGGGCGTCTTGCCGGGCGACAGCAAGTTCGTTCCGGTATTGGTGGCCAAAGACCAGTTGTTGTGCTTACCGGAACCGTTGATGCCCGCAAACGGCTTTTCGTGCATCAACACGCGGAAATTGTGGCGGCGCGCCACTTTCTCCAACAAATCCATGAACAAAGAATTGTGGTCTACCGCTACGTTCGCTTCCTCAAAAATGGGCGCAAACTCAAACTGCGCGGGAGCTACCTCGTTGTGACGGGTCTTGACCGGTATGCCCAAAAGGTGCGATTCGTACTCAACCTCACGCATGAACTGCATCACCCGCTCCGGGATGGAACCGAAGTAGTGGTCCTCCAACTGCTGTCCCTTGGCCGGGCTGTGGCCTACCAAGGTTCTGCCGGTCATTACCAAATCCGGACGCGCTACGAAATAAGCCGAATCCACCAAGAAATACTCCTGCTCCCAACCCAGCGTAGCGTGTACCTTGGTCACGTTGCGGTCGAAGTACTGGCAAACTTGGGTAGCGGCCTGATCGACCACCTGAAGGGCGCGCAACAAAGGCGTTTTGTAGTCCAGCGCCTCACCGGTGTAGGAAACGAATACGGTTGGAATGCACAGGGTGTCGTTCATGATGAACGCCGGCGAACTGGGATCCCAGGCCGTGTAGCCGCGGGCCTCAAAGGTGTTGCGAATACCGCCGTTGGGGAACGAAGATGCGTCGGGCTCTTGCTGAACGAGCATGGCGCCGTTGAATTTCTCAATGGCCCGACCGTCTTCGGTGGGCTCAAAAAACGCGTCGTGCTTTTCAGCCGTAGCGCCCGTCAAGGGCTGAAACCAATGCGTGTAGTGCATGGCGTCCTTGCTCATGGCCCAAGCCTTCATGGCAGAAGCAATCTGATCCGCCATGGAACGATCAATTTTGGAACCGTGTTCCATCGCGCCGCGCACGGCAACATACGCTTCCTTGGTCAGGAACTCGCGCATGGCTTTGTCGTTGAATACGTTGGACCCGTAGTACTCAGACGATTTCTTGAACGGTGCTTTGAATTCGACCGGCTTGCGGTTGAGGGTTTCAGCCAAACCTAGGAAACGAACGGTAGCCATAATTGATTTATTTTCTGCAAAATTAACAGAAAGGGATCAAGCTAGCGAAGAAAAGTAATTTTTTTTATCAACACCCCCTATTTTTTAGGGGGTAGTGGGTAAATTATTCTCTTTTTACCGCGTCGACCACCTCGTTGAG
>CANHXZ010000103.1 GCA_947464785.1 Flavobacteriales bacterium
ACGCTATGGTTTGGTCTGCGTAGGCTTCAGTTTTGACGCGAACCTCCTTCAAAAGGCTCAACGCTTCTACGTGCGCTTGAGCGAAAGCAGAATTTCCAAGCAGCAAAGCGGCTGCGGCGGTCCAAATAAGTTGTTTCGTTTGCATGTTCAATTATTTTCCTTTCAGTGCATTCAAATGTTGTTCCAAATGGTATTCGTCGGAAATTAAAACTTGGCGGGCTTTGGAACCTTCAAACGGACCAATGATGCCCGCAGCCTCCAATTGATCCACCAATCGTCCTGCGCGGTTGTACCCCAGCTTCAATTTGCGCTGCAGCAGCGATGCGGAACCTTGCTGGTGGATCACCACCACGCGTGCGGCCTCTTCAAAGTGCTCATCGCGGTCGGACGGGTCCATGCCTGCACCGCTTGGGCCAGACTCCAAGCCAAGGGCTTCCGGCAGGATGTAGGGTTCCGCCGGGGCTTTTTGATCGCCAATGAACTCGCAAACGGATTCCACCTCCGGGGTGTCCAAGAAAGCACACTGGATGCGAACGAGGTCGTTTCCGGCAGAAAAGAGCAGGTCCCCACGTCCAATGAGCTGATCCGCGCCCCCAGCGTCCAAAATGGTGCGCGAGTCAATTTTGGAGCTCACCTTAAACGCAATGCGTGCCGGGAAATTCGCTTTAATGATGCCCGTAATCACGTTAACCGACGGTCTTTGCGTGGCAATGATCAAGTGAATACCAATGGCGCGAGCCAATTGGGCCAAGCGCGCAATGGGGGTCTCCACTTCCTTGCCCGCCGTCATGATCAAATCCGCAAATTCATCCACCACCAAAACGATGTACGGAAGGTATCGGTGGCCGTTTTCCGGGTTCAGTTTGCGCGCAACAAATTTTTCGTTGTATTCCTTGATGTTGCGCACCATGGCGACCTTCAACAAGTCGTACCGTTGATCCATTTCAACGCACAAGGAATTCAACGTATTGATCACCTTACTGGTGTCCGTGATGATGGCGTCGGAGTCTCCGGGTAGCTTGGCCAAAAAGTGCCGCTCAATCTTGTTGTACAGCGTCAATTCCACTTTTTTGGGATCCACCAACACAAATTTCACCTCGGCCGGGTGTTTTTTGTACAAAATGGAGGCTAGAATGGCATTGAGTCCGACGGATTTACCTTGTCCGGTGGCACCGGCCATGAGCAAGTGGGGCATTTTGGCCAAATCCGCTACAAAAACCTCGTTGGAAATGGTTTTGCCCAAGGCCACGGGAAGGTCAAATCCACAGGTTTGAAAACGCTCGGAAGCCAAAACAGACCGCATGGAAACCACCTGGGCGTTGCGGTTGGGTACCTCAATACCGATGGTGCCTTTGCCGGGTATAGGCGCAATGATTCGGATGCCTAAAGCACTTAAGCTCAAAGCAATATCATCCTCCAGACTTTTGATTTTGCTGATTCGCACGCCGGCCGCCGGTACGATTTCGTACAAGGTAACGGTGGGACCCACGGTTGCCTTGATTTTGGCAATGTCGATTTTGTAGTGGCTCAGGGTCTCCACAATGCGGTCCTTGTTGGCCTCCAGCTCTTTGGGGTCCACCACAATGTCTTGGCTTCCGTAGGCATTGAGCAAATCCAACGGTGGAATTTGGTAGCCGGATAAATCACGCCGTGGGTCAAACGCCGAACCAATACTTCCGTAGTCCGGTTCGTTTAGGGACACCACCTTTTCCGCGGGCAGAGCGACGGGAGTCGGCTCCAATTCCAAGGCAATGGGCGAGGTATCTACCCCGGCTGCGGTGAATTCAACAACCGGCTCCTTGGGAACCAAGAGTGTAGGCTCTAGGGCATCGTCGTCTTCTTCGTCCCACGGCGGAGAAAGCGCATCTTGCCCCATGGGATTTAGGGGCTGAGCGGGTTCCGCACTCCAATCAACAGCCGGAGCGGCAACGTCGGCCACAAAAGGTTGTTCGGTGGTGAAGTTCGACGGCGGTAGCGAATCCAGAAGTGGGTCAGATTCTGCGGCGGCGCGCTTTGGGAGTGTTGAGGCCAACTGCTGGGGGGTAATTCTAAAGACCACCACGGCATACAAGCCAGCACCCACCGCCCAAATCATCCAGGCTCCAGCAATACCCGTCCATTGGCGAGACCAGTCGGCCAAAAACCAACCCAAAGAACCGGCGTAGGGTCCCCACAAAGCCGGCAGGGACATCCCTAAGGCCCACGGTAAAAATGCAGACCACACCAATAGATGTGCGAAGTACCGAAGGGGACGAAAGCGGATGAGGAAGGCCATGCGCGCGCCCAATGCAAAAAGGGCATACAGCCAGCCCAAAACAACCACCCCAAATCCGCGGTATAAAAGAAAGTAACCGACGGCAGTTCCAATTTTGCCAAAGGGATGCGCTACTTGTACGGTAGCATCAAAAAGTACGGATGCATACGACCCCGAGAAAAAACTGGCGTCTTCTTGCCAATAAAACAAGGTTCCGAGAACGGATAATGCACTTCCCAAGCTCACGGCCATGAGGACCAAACCGGCAACGGTTGGCGCCGAAGCGTGTTGAAAAAGGGTGGGGGATTTTACGGCCATAGTGTGAAGTCCCAAATTTACCATTTCCTACCTTTGCAGGAAGTAAAAAATCCGCAGCATGATTCAAATCATTACCGCCATGTCCGAACTCGGGGCAGGAACCCGTGGGGCGAGCTTGGGGTATGCGGCCATTCGGAGCGCATCTCTTTCTTTAGAACCGCGTTTTTTCCGAAAATACATTCCCCGAAAAGTGGAAACGAACAACGCCTTGTTGTTTGAACACGTCAATACCCCGTACGGCAAACGCATCAAGGGAATTGTGCGCATGTACCGGCGCATTGCTGCAAAAGTGGCGGAGACTTTGGACGACAACCGCTTCCCGTTGGTCATTTCCGGCGACCACAGCAACGCCGGCGGAACCATTGCCGGCCTTCGTCAGGCTTACCCCAAGTCCCGCATTGGGGTGGTTTGGGTTGATGCCCACGGCGATCTCCACAGCCCGTACACCTCTCCCAGCGGCAACGTACACGGCATGCCCTTGGCTACGGCCATTGGCGAGGACAATCGGGACCGTCAATGCAACAAACCCAAGCCCAGCACCATCAAAAATTGGGAACGTCTAAAGGGACACCCCCGTCGCGTGCAGCCGGCGGACATCGTCTTCATTGCCTTGCGCGATACGGAAGAGCCGGAGGATTATTTGATCAGCAAGCACGGCATGAAGGTCATCCGCGTGCCGGAAGTTCGCAAAAAAGGGGCCACGGCGGCCGTAGAAGCGGCCCTGGAACACCTGCAGCATTGCGACCTCTTGTACGTTTCGTTTGACGTCGACTCCTTGGATCCGACCATTTCCGGAGGGACGGGAACACCGGTTGAAGACGGTTTGACGGTTGAAGAGGCTACCACCTTGTTGAAGACCTTCGCCAAAGAACCGCGATTGGGCTGCATGGAATTCACGGAAATCAATCCCTTGTTGGACCACCAAGGCAACGCCATGGGGGAAGTGGCATTCCGGTTGATTTCTCAAACCGTGCGCGAATTGGAAGAACGTTCCAAGACCATTCCCGATTTAAATTCCTTTCACAGTACCCATGAATGATCCCTTAAAGTCCGTAGAGGGCTCCATCGCCTCGGCGATTCAATCGGCGGTACAGGCTGAATTCGGAATTTCCATAGAGTTGCCCGTGCTCCAATTCACCCGACGCGAGTTTTCCGGAACGTATACGTGGGTGTCCTTTGGTTTGGCAAAAACCGTCGGAATACCACCAGACGATGTGGGCCAAATTATTGGTAAGCAATTAATTGATAGCTGTCAATTCGTTAAAAACTTCAATATTGTCAAAGGCTTCCTGAACGTGGAGCTGGCGGATGAGGCCTGGGTAAACTTGTGGAATGCTTTGCAGGTAGACTCCTACGGGGTGTCCCCCGTTCGGGAGGACGAACCGGCTTCTATGGTGGAGTATTCGTCGCCTAATACCAATAAGCCCCTTCATTTGGGGCACGTCCGGAACAACTTACTGGGCCACAGCGTGTCCGAGTTGATTCGGGCCACCGGTAAAAAAGTAATCAAAGTACAAATCATCAACGATCGGGGCATCCACATCTGCAAAAGCATGTTGGCCTGGAAGAAGTTCGGTGCGGGCGAAACGCCGGAATCTTCCGGTAAGAAAGGGGATCATTTGGTGGGCAAGTACTACGTTGCCTTTGATCGAGCCTACCGCGAAGAGATGGCGGCCTTGGTGGCGACCGGCCGAACGGAAGAACAGGCCAAGGCAGAAGCGCCGTTGATGCGCGAAGCCCAAGAAATGCTCCGTCTTTGGGAAGAAGGGGACACCGCGGTGATGAACCTTTGGCGCACCATGAACCAATGGGTGTATGCCGGTTTTGAAGCGACGTACCGCCGATTGGGCGTTTCTTTTGACAAAAATTACTACGAAAGCGAAACCTACGTTTTGGGAAAACAAGACGTGGAACGCGGTTTGGAGTTGGGGGTTTTTTACCGCAAGGACGACGGATCGGTCTGGATTGATTTGCGTCCGGACGGTTTGGACGAAAAAGTGGTTTTGCGGAGCGACGGAACCTCTGTTTACATGACCCAAGACTTGGGTACGGCGGTGCAACGCTTCCTGGATTTCAACATCGACGGGTTGACCTATGTGGTGGGTAATGAGCAAGATTACCACTTCAAGGTATTGTTCCTCATTTTGAAGAAATTGGGCTATTCCTGGGCCCATCAGTTGGTGCACCTCAGCTACGGGATGGTGGATTTGCCCAACGGGCGCATGAAATCTCGCGAAGGATCGGTGGTGGACGCGGACGATCTATTGAGCGAAATGGAAACCACGGCCGCACAGTTGTCCGAGGAGTTGGGCAAATTGGAGGGCATGCCGGAGGCCGATAAGGCGGCCTTGTACCGAACCTTGGGGCACGGGGCGTTGAAGTACTTCATTTTGAAGGTGGATCCCACCAAGCGCATGGTCTTCAACCCGGAGGAAAGCGTTGATTTCAACGGAAATACCGGACCTTTCTTGCAGTATACCCACGCCCGCATAGCCTCGCTTCTAAGGAAGGCCGGCGAGCGCCAACCGGTGGCAGCAGCAGGCTATGCTTGGGACCCTCGCGAGACCGAAGTTGTTTTTCAATTGGCTCAGTTTCCGCGCACGGTGCAACAAGCGGCCGACGCACGCAACCCGGCGGCCGTTGCCAACTACGTGTACGAATTGGTGAAGTCGTTCAACGGGTTGTACCAAAACCTCAGCATTTTGAATGCGGATCAGCCCGAGCAAGTGGCTTTGCGCCTGGCTTTGGCCGAGCGCGTGGGTTATGTGGTACGCACGGGTTTGGGCTTTTTGGGCATAACGGCACCAGACCGCATGTAAGCACGCGGATTGGTGCCACAAAAAAGGGGCTGGCTCGTAACGAGCCAGCCCCTTTTTCGTACCCAATAAGTTCTTACAGACCCAGCTTGGAGCGCATCTCCTTGGTCAAGCCGTCCTTGTGAACCAGGATGGAAATGGTTTTGTAGCGAACAAAAGCATCGGAGGCGTGGATGTAGCCGCTTTTGTAGGGGTTTTCCCGATCGCCCCAGCTGTTCTTGACGGTGTAGAACACGGTACCG
>CANHXZ010000104.1 GCA_947464785.1 Flavobacteriales bacterium
AAATGCGGTTTTTGGGAACTGGACACCCTCCTCCCTCCCGGATTGCTTCCGGTTCGCGGGGGCGAGCGCATCGCTACCAGCGGAAATTCAGGAGGTTCTGCCGGGCCGCACGTTCATTTTGAATGGCGCGAAACGCTTACCGAACATCCGGTCAATCCTTTGTTTTATGGATTAAAAGTGGTGGACGAACTCCCGCCGGATCTGCGCGAGGTCTATTTTCAAGACGCGGGCGGAACGCGAAAGTCCAACGTCGTGCGCGATTCATTGGGTCATCGACTCCGAGACACCGTACTGTTTCAATCTCCTCTGGGCGTGGTATTGGATGCCGAAGACCTCATGCAACCCAACGGCCCCAGAAACGGCGTTTATGCCGTTCATCAAGAGTGTACGCCCGGCTACCTGTTTGGCTACACCTTTGATTCTTTTGATTTTTCCGACGGTCGTGCGGTGAATGCTACCCTGGACCCCACCCTGTTTGCGCAAACCGGAAAACGGATGTACCGCGCATACCGGCAACCGTTTCACCCCGGTCCTACCTTTCAACCCAATTCTTTCGCGTGGAGTTATTCCGAAGTTCCGGTCAACACCCTGGGCGGCCGGATTGTGGCGGAACCTGGAGCCGTAGTTCGCGCGGTTTGGCGCGTTTGGGATGCCAGCGGTAAAAAAGATTCCGTTTGGGGTTATCTAAAATGTGTGGGATCCCAACCGTTTTTCCCCGCAGCCGGGCCTTCAAAAGACTCGCTGTACAGCAACGGTTGGGCTCTGGTTGCTACCGAGCGATCGTTTTACCGGAAGACCTCCGTGCAATGGAGCGGCGGTACCGCCGAAGCTGCGGCAAAGGCCTCCTGGACCGGTCCTGCCCACGACCCCCTTCAGTTGTACCCTCCTTCGTTGGAACTCAATTCTTTAAAATCAGGTACCTTTTTTGTTTGGACGGCTAACTCCGGAAAAAAAGTGTGGATGTCTCCGCCTGCGGTGGGCACCCCCTTGGAAATCAAAGAACCCGGCTCCGGACGGTGGCAACAAGATCCGATTCCACCCCATTTCAAAAAACCACAGTGGCCCACCACTTTGACGGGCGGTAAAGTACTGCGGTTTACCGGTGGTGATGCGGAGAGCGGCATGGCGCACTACGGTGCTTATTTGGAAGACGGAACCTATGTTTTGGTGGCCTACGACCCCAAATACAAATCCTTTTCCGTCCAATTGCCCACCAACTTGGCTCCGGGCAAGCATACATTGGAGGTAGTATTGAAGGACCGCGCAGGAAATGTGGCTCGGTTTTTTCATGCTTTTCACAACCCGTCGTCCAGCCCGGGAAAAACGTAAATTTGTCCCGCCGTGCAGCCAAAAACAGTCCTATTTCTCGCCTTTGCGTTCCTCCTTCTTCCGTCATTGCAGATTAAAGGGCAATCGGTTGTGCAGGTAAGCGGTGTTGTCTTCAGCAAGGAAATGGAGCCCCAGCGGGTTCCTAATGCGCTGGTGACGGTGGTGGGAAAAAAACGCAGTACCCTTTCTGCCGGTGATGGTTTTTTCAGCCTGGCCCTGGAACCCGGCGACACCCTTCGGATCACTCGGTTGGGATTTAAGCCCGAACGATTGTGGATTTCGGACACCTTGAAAGGATCCTCCTATTTGGTTCAGGTGGCCATGAACTGGGACACCACCCACTTGGACGCGGTAACCTTGTACCCTTGGCCGCGTCCGGAAAATTTACAGCGAGAATTGCTGGCCATGGACGTCAAAACAACAGAGCAAGATTTGGCCTTGCGCAATTTGGCCCTGCAGCAGTTGAAAGATCAAGCCGCCGCCATGGGAGCGGATGCGGATGAATTTGCGGGCATCATCATGAGGGCTCAGGCGGCTCAAGCTGCTGACTACGGTCGTTACTACGGAGCCAACGGAGCTTCCGCGGTTTTGGGCCGACTGTCCAATCCATTCGCCTGGGCGCAACTTTTTGAATCCATCAAGCGCGGGGACTTTAAACGAAAATGAAGGTTTTTTTGGTGCTTTTGATGGTCGGCTCGTCGCCGGCCGCCGCACTCCCAACGTCGTGGGAACTTCCTGCGGATACCGGTAAAATTCGCCTGAGGTCCGTGGACGTGGTCGGGCAAAAAGGAGGTCCGGCGCAGCAGCCCTCCGCGGTGATTTTGCAAGGCAAAACCCTTCGTTCTTTTGGTTCGGTGACGGGTTCTGTGGAGTCCCTCATCAAAACCCTACCGGGAGTTGTGGGCCAGGACGAATTGAGTTCGCAGTACAACGTTCGCGGGGGCAACTATGATGAGAACTTGCTGTATATCAATGGATTTGAGGTTTTTCGCCCCATTCTAGCGCGCAGTGGACAGCAAGAAGGGCTTTCCGCGGTACACCCGGATTTGGTGGGATCGTTGCAGTTTCAAGCCGGCGGTTTTGGCGCAAACTACGGTGATAAGTTGGCGTCGGTCCTGGACGTAACGTATTCTTCCTCCCTACCCACCGCCAAATTAGACTTGGGTTTGCTGGGACAGAGTGCGGTGGTATCGCGTCGGGACAAACGGGGTGGCTACCAAGCCTTGGCCGTGCGGAACCGCACGAACACGCCGTGGTTGGGCGGACTGGACACCCGGGGTGATTTTCGTTCGCGCATGAACGACGTGCAATGGGTAGGTGCCGTTCGCCTGACCGACGAACAAAGCATTGATTGGATAGCCTTGGCCGGGAGCAACGATTACCGAGTGGTTCCGCAGAGTCGCGAAACGGAATTTGGAACCGTCAGCGAGGTCTTGCGGCTCAACGTCTATTTTGAAGGACAAGAGCGGTACACCTACCAAACGGGATTTGGCGGCATCCGCTGGCGCAAAACCAACGAACGTCGCCAGTGGGAACTGCGGTATTCCCGCTACCGGGCGGACGAACAAGAACGGGCGGATGTGGTTTCTGCCTACCGACTGGGCGAATTGAACGCCAACTTAGGATCCGATCAATTTGGGGAAATCAGTTATTGGCGCGGCACGGGCGGCTACCAACGCTACGCGCGAAACCGTCTTTTCTCAGACATTCAAACCCTGCGCGGTCAATGGAATTACAAGACCGACGGCCGGGGTCAATGGACCGTTGGGGTTGAGGGTCAGTACCAACGCTACTGGGATGCTTTGTACGAATGGGAGAATTTGGACAGCGCCGGATACAGCTTGCCCCACCGTCCCACCGGTGTGTTTGTGGGCCCCACGGACACCGTGTACGTTCCGACGAGTCAAATGGCGCTCTATTCATTTATTCAAGACCGGGCCTACACGCCCAACATCAAAACCTCTGCTTATGCGGAATGGGCCCATGCTTGGGACGGTAAAGGGGGGCGCTGGACGGCGCGCGGCGGTGTTCGGGCGCAAGCCCATACCCGAAACGGCGAAGTGCGCATCAGCCCTCGCGCAGCCGTTTCTTGGGATCCGGCCGCTTGGCCTTCGTGGTCTTTCCGAGCGGCCGGTGGATGGTACCACCAACCGGTGGGCTTGCGCGAAATGCGCTCCTGGGCGCAAGCGGAGTTGCTCACCCAGCGCGAAAGCCAACAAGCGGTGCACGCCATTTTAGCGGGCCAAAAAACCTTGTGGTGGAGCGGAAGACCGTTTTTGTGGGTCACGGAACTCTACGCCAAATCCTTGCAACGATTGATTCCCTACGACCAGGACGGTCTGCGGTTGCGGTATGCTCCAGAATCTTATTCCCGCGGTGTCATGGCTGGGTGGGACAACCGCCTCCACGGTGAATTCATTCCCGGGACGGAGTCTTGGCTGTCGCTCTCTTTTTTCCGCGCTTTGGAGGATTTGGAGGGAGACGACGCCGGTTGGATTCGACGCCCTACGGATCAACGGTATTCTTTTGGACTTCAGCTGGAAGACAAGCTACCCAAGGATCCGTCCGTCCGCGTTCAGGCCACCTTCACGCTGGTGGGAGGCTTTCCTTTTGGTGCTCCAGGAGGAGACAAGGCAACGCAAGTCTTCCAAACGCCGCC
Source organism: Flavobacteriales bacterium (assembly GCA_947464785.1). GTDB lineage: Bacteria > Bacteroidota > Bacteroidia > Flavobacteriales > Schleiferiaceae > CAMDTE01. The sequence continues at coordinate 3,989 of CANHXZ010000104.1, forward strand.
CTACCGACGCATGGACTTGGCCTTTTTCAAGGTGTTTAAGGATCCGTCGTCCGGCATCCCGGGGAAACCCTGGAATCGTGCCTTTGAGAAATTGTCTGTGGGCATTGACGTGTTCAATTTGTTGGAAATTCGGAACACCGCTTCTTATTTTTGGGTCATGGACATCTCCACGGCCCGCTACTACGCGGTTCCCAACTACCTCACCAACCGTTTGTTCAACCTGAAGGCCGTCGCCAGTTTCTAACGCCCCCTTCTAATCGTTCCCTCCCATGCGCATTGCCGGCACCGTACCCCATCCCCTATTCACCATCACCGGGTACAGCATGGACCGCTGGTGGTGGTTGGAGATTGAAGGAGGCGCCATGCGCCAATCCTATCGATTTCAAAAGGAACGATTTCCCTCCTGGGAATCGGTTTTGGCGGTGGTTACCGCCGAATGGTTGGAATCGGTCAAGGAGAGCTTCAACCGCATGTACGCGGACTGGTCCGCCCAATTGGACCGACAATCCTAATTTTTTAGTGCGTCGCTCTTAGGAGCGCGCCCTTTCAAACCGAACCAAAGCACGCTCGATTCGGCTCAAGGCCTCTTCCATCTGTGCTTCCGTCATAATCAAGGGCGGGGCAAAACGGATGATGTTTCCGTGGGTGGGTTTGGCCAACAGTCCTTCTTCGGCCATGAGGAGGCACAAGTCCCAAGCAGCCGTACCCGTTTCCGCGTCGTTCAATTGAACGGCATTCAACAATCCTTTTCCGCGCACGAGGTTCAGTATTGGGAATTGCGGCAGGAGTCGATCTATTCCTGCGCGAAATTGAACTCCGCGCTCCCGCGCATTGGCGAGCAGACCCTCGTCTGAAACCACGTCCAACGCGGCTAGCGCCACGCGACTGGCCAACGGATTGCCGCCAAACGTAGAGCCGTGCTGTCCCGGGTGAATGGTTAACATGACCTCGTCGTCCGCAAGAACGGCCGATACCGGGTACAAGCCGCCGCTGAGCGCCTTGCCTAAAATCAATACGTCCGGACGCACGTAGCTGGCCTGGCGTTCGCAAGCTGCGGTGCAGGTGCACGCGCCGCACGACGCCAACCAAGCCCCCGTGCGGCCGATTCCCGTTTGTACTTCGTCGGCCAGCATCAATACCCCGGCAGCCGTGCAGGCCGCACGAACCCCGGCCCAGTAGTTCGTGTCTGGAACCAAAACTCCTGCCTCCCCTTGGATGGGTTCCGCCAAAAATGCGGCCACGTGGGGATCCTTCAAGACCTCCTCCAGAGCGGCCAAATCGTTGTACGGAATCCGCACAAACCCTTCAGCGTAAGGGCCAAAGCCACCGTAGGAATCCGGATCGGAAGAAAAAGAGACGATGGTGGTGGTTCGTCCGTGAAAATTTTGGTCCACCACCACAATTTTGGCCGAATTGGCGGGAATGCCCTTCACGTCGTAGGCCCAACGTCGGGCAAGTTTGATGGCGGTTTCCACGGCTTCCGCACCGGAATTCATAGGCAAAACCTTTTGATAACCAAACAGTTCCGTGATTTTTTGTTCGTAGGACCCCAACTGGTCGTTGTAAAACGCTCGCGACG
>CANHXZ010000105.1 GCA_947464785.1 Flavobacteriales bacterium
GGCACAAACTGAAATGTTCAGTACCTTTGCACAAACAAATACAAGCTGCTATGGCTTTAGAACTGAACGACACGAACTTCGAAGAATTGGTGCTGAAATCCGATAAGCCCGTACTGGTGGATTTTTGGGCAGAATGGTGTGGACCTTGCCGCATGGTGGGCCCCATTGTTGAAGAATTGGCAGCTGATTTTGAAGGCCGGGCTGTGGTTGGCAAAGTAAACGTAGACCAACATCAAGGCATTGCCATGGAGTTTGGCATCCGCAACATTCCTACCCTTTTGATCTTCAAGGGCGGACAAATTGTAGACAAGCAGGTGGGCGTTGCGCCAAAGCCCGCTTTGGCACAAAAATTAGAAGCGGCGCTTTAAGCGTTGCCTGTGGTCAAACAAGCCGTTATCCTGGCCGGTGGACGCGGAACGCGTTTGGCGGCTGCATTTCCAGGCATACCCAAGCCCCTGGTTCCCGTTGCGGGAATTCCGTTGGCGGAACGATTGGTCCGTCAACTGGTGGAGCAGGGAATTGAACGCATTACGCTCACTGTTTTTCACGACGCCGAACGGATCCGTGCCCATTTTGGGGACGGATCCGCTTTTTTGTGCCAAATAGACTACCTCCTGGAGCCCGCACCCATGGGCTCTGCCGGTATTTTGCATCAACTGGCCGGCCGAACCAACGAAACCGTTTTGGTGGTGTACGGTGACGTTTTAGCCGACGTAGATTGGCAGCGGTTTGCGCTGTTCCACCACCAACACCAAGCGGACGCCACCCTTTTGGTACACCCCAACGACCACCCGCACGATTCCGATTTGGTTGAATTAGACGGGGACCAACGCGTTTTGGCCGTCTTGTCCAAGCCGCATCCGCCCGGACGAATGGCCCGCAACGTGGTCAATGCCGGCGCATACTTATTTGAACCCGTTTGTTGGCAACACATTCCGTCGGACCGGCCCGTGGACTTTGGTGCTGATTTGTTGCCTGATTGGTGTTCCTTTCTGCGCGTTTTTGGGTACAACACCCCGGAATACATCAAGGACATGGGCACGCCGGAACGCATACAACAAGGGGAGGCAGCATTAGCGTCCGGAAAAGTGGCGGGACGCTCCCTCCGAAATCCCCAGGCGGCTCTGTTTTTGGACCGCGACGGCGTTTTGAACGAAGACACAGACCTGATTCATCGGCCGGAAGACCTGCACCTTTTCCCTTGGACCGCGGAAGCGGTTCGCGCCGTCAACAAGAGTTCCTTTTTGAGCATAGTGGTCACCAACCAAAGCGTGGTGGCCCGCGGACTCACGGACGAGGCCGGTCTCAACCAAATCCACGCCAAAATGGACACGGAATTGGGAGCGGCCGGCGCTTATTTGGATGCCCTCTACTACTGCCCGCACCATCCCGACGGGGGTTTTCCTGGAGAGGTTGCGGCGTACAAGATTCCCTGCACGTGCCGCAAACCGCAAGCCGGAATGCTTTTGGCCGCCGCCGAACGTTTTCAAATCGACCTGAGCGCCAGCTGGATGATTGGCGACTCTGCCCGAGACATGGGCGCCGCTCGTGCCGCCGGCGTAGAACCGGTAGGTGTGCGCACCGGCCACGGCCTGAAAGGCACTGCCCTGCGCCCGGATTTCCTGTTTGACAACGTACTGGACGCCGTACACTACCTCGTGGAACAACCCTTCTCCAATTTATTCAACGAGGGCCTTGAACGGCTTGATTATCATTTAACTACATCCAAAAAACCATTCGTAATTGCCTTGGGTGGTCCCGCTCGGTCGGGCAAATCCACCGCGGCAGCCGGTTTGGCGCGCGCGTTTCGACAAAAAGGCCACACCGTGGAATTGGTGCGGCTGGACGATTGGTTGCTCCCCGCGGAACAACGCGATTCTTCAGAAACAGGGCCTTGGCGGGCCTATCCCCAGGAGGTGTTGAATGAGGCGCTCCACGATCTTTTGGTGGACGGCAAGACCGTTACCGCGCCGGGATATTCCGTACGACCGGATTGGCCCGCACGCGAAACGCATTACGCTCCTGCGGAGGTGGTGTTGGTGGAAGGCGTGGTGGCACTGGGATTAGAAAACTTGCGCCAAGCGGCGCATTGGACTGTAGGCGTGACCGCTCCGGAATCCACCCGCAAATTGCGCTACGAGCGCTACCAGGCTTGGCGCGGCTTGCCCGCAGACGACGCCGAATGGGCGCGTCGGGAACAGCACGAGGTGTCTGCAGTGGAAAAGGACCTTATCTTCGCGCAAACGCTCGTTTCGCTGTGATCCTAACCCGTACCCCCTTCCGCGTCAGTTTTGTTGGCGGAGGCTCCGATTTGCCTGCCTACTACGAACGGCGTGCCGGCGCGGTGCTGTCCACCACCATCAATCGGTACATGTACGTTCAAAGCCATCCGTTTTTTGAACCGAACCAAGTGCGTTTGAAGTACGCACAAACCGAGACCGTGGCGGGATTGTCGGAGATTCAACACCCCCTATTTAGAACCGTTCTGGAAAAATACGGCCTGCCTTTGGGTCGCGAATGGTCGTCCGTAGCAGACGTTCCTGCGGGAACCGGCATGGGCTCCAGCTCCAGTTTTACCGTGGGGTTGCTGCACAACGTATTGGTGCAGTTGGGTCGGGCCGACGAGGCTACGAAAGCGCATTTAGCGGAAATGGCGTGCCGCGTGGAGTTGGAGGATTTGGGCGAACCCATTGGCAAGCAGGACCAGTACGCTGCGGCCTACGGGGGCTTAAACGTCTTTCGTTTTTTACCCGACGGCACCGTCCGTGCGGAGCCTGTGGACTTGGGCCCTGAGGGACGGGCGGAATTGGAATCGCATCTGGTGTTGTACTATACGGGGGATCAGCGTTCGGCCTCGGCCATCCTGGCGGAACAATCGAAGCGAACGGCGTCGGAACAAGACAAACAACGCGTTTTGGACCAAATGGTGGATTTTGTTGATCCTTTGGCAGCCGCCTTGCGCAACGGACGGTGGTCCGAAATGGGCCACTTGCTCCACGAAAACTGGCAACTGAAGCAGTCCTTGGCGTCCGGAATCACCAACCCCAACCTGCAAAGTTTGTACGCCACCGCTTTGGCCAACGGCGCCACGGGAGGCAAATTGCTGGGTGCCGGCGGCGGTGGATTCCTACTGTTTGCCTGCCCGCCTTCGCAACAACCCAAGCTCACCCAAGCCCTGAGCAGCATTCGCCCCTTCCCTTTTGCGTTGGAAACCGACGGTTCTAAAGTTCTGTACGCCGATTCGGAAAACGGCTGAGCCCCGGAGCGCACGACGCCCCAAAAAACCTAAAGAAAACCGGTACCTTTGTTGTGGACGTTTTGCTCCGCACCCCTAAATTCCGCTCTTGCCATGCAGCCTCTTGAATACCGCGCACTCCTCACGGAAACGTTGAATCGCCTGGACATGAGCCGGGTACAAGCCTTGGCAGACGCTTTTTCTGCGGCGTACGAGGGCGGTCACACCATCTACACGATGGGGAACGGCGGATCCGCCGCAAGTGCCTCCCACGCCGCAGGCGATTTCCTCAAAGGCGCCTCTTTTGGGCTGGACAAGCGGTTCAAAATGATTTGCCTGAACGACAACCTCCCGTCCCTCATGGCCATCGCCAACGACATTGGATGGGAAGCCATTTTTGAGGAACCGTTGAAAAACTACCTGCAACCCGGTGACCTGGTCGTAGGGCTGAGCGGCAGCGGCAACAGCGAAAACGTTTTGCGTGCTATCCAGTGGGCCAAGGCCAACGGCGCTACCACCGCCGGTTTAACGGGCTACAGCGGCGGCAAATTGGCCCAATTGGTGGACATCCACGTACACTCCGACGCCAACGACATGGAAGTTGCAGAAGATGTTCACATGGCCGTATTCAACATGGTCAAAAAGAGCATGATGGCCAAGTACATGGGCGATGCTCCCAGCATGGGCGCCACCTACGACGCACGCGTTAAGTAAAGCCACTCTCTTTTAACGGCGCCGGATTCGGGCGCAGTGCCGCATGGGTTGGGATTTTTACAATCCCAGCAGGGGTGCGCTCAATTCGTTTGAACAGAACGTGCCGTCCAGGACGCACCGCCAAAATTCACGCGCCAATACTGCACTCCGGTTCCCCGCTCGCTCGGGTTGCACGGCACGCGCCAAGCACCGTTTTCCACCTGTTTCTCCCAATACCCCAGCAACCGTCCGTCCGGGCCCACGGCACTGATGTAGGCGGTTCCACTGGCGTTGGTGGGCAATTGACCGATCCAAAACTCCGAATCAGACCACAGCGCAAACTGGGGTTGCTCCCATTCCATTCGTCCCAACAGGGTGCTGGCCAAGGCGAGGTTGGGGATTCCGTGACCGTACAAGGTATCCGGCATCAAGCCTTGTGAGGAGGACAGTCGGACCGAATAAAGCAAATCCTGCGCCGTGCGCGTGGGGTGTTTTTGCCACAAACACGCCATAATACCGGCCATTACGGGACCGCTGAAGCTGGTTCCGTTCCCGGTGCTTGGAATGCCGCCGTTGTTGATGATTCCGCACCCCTGGCCCAAGGCCATCACGTCCGGTTTGATGCGGCCGTCCGCCGTGGGGCCCTGGCTGCTGAAACCGGCTCGCGTGCCCAAGGCGTTCACGGCTCCTACCGTCAAAACGCTGTCCGCGTCAGCTGGGGCCGTGATGTACTTCCAAGCGCCGTTTCCTTCGTTCCCCGCGGAAACCACCAGCAGCAAACCCGTGCGGGCCAAAGCCGCTGCCGCACGGGAAATGGGGGTGGTGCGCCCGTCCATGTCGGAGTAGGTGTGGCTGTCCAACGGATCATCAAACGTGCTGTAGCCCAAGGAGGTATTCAAAACGTCGGCCCCTAGGCTGTCTGCTATTTCGGCGCCGCGTATCCAATGCAACTCTTCCAACGGGGTCTCCGAAAACACATTTTCCGTTTTGAACAAGGCGTATTGGGCTTTGGGCGCGGTACCCACGTGCACGGCATCTAAATCCGGGGCCATGGTGCTCAGAACCATGGTTCCGTGGAAGCTGTCCTCAAAAACCGAGTCGTCGTTCTGAACCAAATCTTTGGTGAACACCAAACGCCCTTCGGACCGGAGTCGGGAAAACGCACCGAAGGTGTCCACTTCCCGGAAACCGCCGTCCAGAACGCCAATCAGCATCCCTTGACCCTCAAAGAAATCATCGTGCAGGCCTTTTCCGTTGATTTGGGAGATGGCCGCATCGCCGTTGGCGTACTGGTATCCGGCCAGTCCTTCCTCTTCCGAATCCCCGTGCGGCGCCTTTGGAGCGTCACATAGATGCAGCGGGCGCAAGGGCTCGCTGCGCCAAGCAAAATTGGCGGGCCAACCGGATGCGGGCACTTCCACCACCGCGGCGTTCAGCAAACGCGAAGCGCCCATTACCCGCAAACCGGTTGTGCGCAATGCGGCCAAATCGGACGGATGCACCGGGTAATCAAACGCGCGCAGGGGCTGAGCCGCCTTCTGGCGCCGTTCGATGCTTTTGGCGCTCAAGGCCGGGGCCTGAAGCGGTCGGTCCGGACGGTGGGAAAAATAGACCCATCGGTAGGCGGGCTCCGGAGCC
>CANHXZ010000106.1 GCA_947464785.1 Flavobacteriales bacterium
ATCGGTCCGTTTGCGGGTCGTAAGTCAGCTTGGGGTCAAATGCGTAATCCGAACCGGTTGCCTGCCCCAAAACACTTAAGGGGATGTAACTCTGCGGAAACAAAAGGGTGTCTGTTGTCCGGTCCCACCCCCACAAATAACTGTTGACGCCAATGAGTACCTGGCCTTGGTTGTTCACCGCCAGCGTGTTGTCGTTGGGCGTCCCGCCCAGCAGGTCCGCCACTACCCCAACGCTTCCAAAAACGCGAAACGTCTTTTTGCCAAATAAAATCCGCGGAACTTCCGCTTGGGTTTTGCCCGACGTCTGCTCTGAAGGCACGGATCCCGACGTACGGTTGTCCATGTTCCACTCCCTGGTAGCATCCGGTCCAAAAACTACACGCTTCAATTCGTTCAATCCGTGGGACGTACTCCACGCATCCGGCGCCTCCAAGGAGGTCAAGCGAAATGCAGGATCGCTGGGCAGCAAATGAGCCGCGGGAACTTCGTGGTGTTTGGGGATGCTCCAACTTTGCTGGGCCAACGCCGGAACCCATCCAACAACAACAACAACGAGTGCAGCCGTCGTGCGGAAGGCAGTTTGTTTAAGGTACTTCATGTCCGACTCAATTTACGAGATTTTGCGCCAGTAAAGCCAACGCAAAAAAAGCGAGTTGAGCCGCCCACAAACCAACCGTCAAGGGATTTCTTTCGGTACTCTTTCCGCGATCCGGCACCACCGGGGCAAGCACCAAGGCCACCACGAAACCCGTTAACATCCAACCAATGGCATTATCGATGGGCACTTTTCCGTCCACAAACCACCACATGTCCATGAATGGAGCGGATTTCTCAATCAAGGCATCCATCAACGTCATGGCCACCGCCGCCACCGCCGCACGGTGAATCGGTCGGTCAATTCCCTCCGGAACGATGTTCAAGGCCAGCACCGCCAACAACGCCCAATTCACACCAATAATCAAGGGGACGTCCCACAATTGCGGGCCCAAAGAAGGCAAATACGCGTAGACGCCGAAAATTTTACCGGTATGCACGCCGGCCACTTCCACCAAGAAGGCAATCAACCCCACCAATGCGAGTCTGGCAGCAACCTCAGCGGACCGGCGTTTCCACTCCTGGTGCCGCACCAAAAGTGCCATGCTGATGATCAAGTGCACCGGGGTCAGCGGCAACACCCAGGACCGAAACGGGGTAAAAAGGGCCACTGCTCCAACGGCGTACGTAGCTATTAAAACCAGCCAGGCAATCTTCAAGGATCGGTTCATTCCGCTAAGTTCGGGAATCTTCTACCTTTGTCCCATGACGGCTTCAACTTTTCCCTCCCACTCCGCACAAAAAACCATCGAAGTACAAGGCCCCAACGGTCCGATTCTTTTAGGCAATCACCTTCCGCTAACCGACATCGCCGGACCCTGCGTCATCGAAGGCCGCCAATTTGCATTGGACACCGCCTTTGCCCTCAAAGAAATTTTTGCGGAAGCAGGCATCTCCTTCCTCTACAAATCCTCCTTCGACAAAGCCAACCGTTCGTCCGTGCGCTCGTTCCGCGGTGTGGGCATGGAGGAAGGCTTGTCCATCCTGGCCGAAGTGCGCGAAACCGTGGGCGTTCCCGTTTTAACCGACGTCCACGAAAAAGAGCAAATAGAGGCCGTTGCGCAGGTGGTGGACATGCTCCAAACCCCGGCCTTTCTTTGCCGACAGACGGACTTCATTCGCGCTGTGGCCGCTGCCGGAAAACCCGTCAACCTCAAAAAAGGCCAATTTCTTTCGCCCGACGACATGCGCCACGTCCTGGACAAGGCCCGTTCCTCCGGCAACGAAAACATTGCTTTGTGCGAACGCGGCACCTCCTTTGGCTACGGCAACTTAGTGGTGGACTTCAAAACCTTTGCCACGTGGACGCGCTGGGGCCACCCCGTAGTGTTCGACGCCACCCATTCCGTCCAAGAGCCCGGCGGCTTGGGCGATTCCACCGGCGGCAAAAGAGAATTCGTGGCCCATTTGGCACGTGCCGCCGTGGCTACCGGTATTTCCACCGTTTTCATGGAATGCCATCCGGATCCGGATCATGCCCCTTGCGACGGTCCCAACATGCTGTCGTTTGATTCGTTGCCCGCGGTCCTTGAACAGTTAAAAGCGCTGGACCAATTGGTTAAATCCTTTGCTGTAAAGGATTAGATTAAGACGCTTTAATTCTTTTCAAGCATTTCAGACTCCAACCGCTTCCAGTACTCTTTCTTTCTTCGTTCCAACAACAAAGCTTTAACCCAAGGACGAGCCAAAGGAAAGGGTACCGTTGTGGACGCTCGCTTGAGTGCGTGGATGTGCAGCAGGTAGCGCGTTGATCCGGAGGTCCAGTCTTTGTAACCCAACCGAAGCAGTGCCTCCGGCTGATACGCTGGCAGACCCAACTGTTTGGCCAAATCGGGCAATTCCACCCAACCGGTATCCGCCAAGCGGTATTGCCTGGCCCATTTTTTAGCAAACAAAACTAAGTTTTCCGGTGGATTTTGGTCACCCCAACTTAGTGCATTCCGAAGTTTGGAGGACCAAGGCGCCGTGGCCGGTACCGCCAAATAAGAAACGCGGACGATGTCCACCCCCAGCTGGAACTGCTCTTTGTTTCGAACGTACGCTGCTTGAAGCTCCGACTCGGTGAAGGCCGTGTCCATTTCTTGTTGCGCCAATCGATTTTGATAACTCAAAACCAGCAAGTCTTCGCGGTACCGTTGAACTACTACTTCAAACGAATCCAAGTCACTTCCCAATTGCGACTCAGCCTTTTCCAGCCAAAGTTTTCGCAACCGCCAATCGTTAATGATGGTGGTTGCCAAAGCGGCTGAGTCTTGAGGAGATAAATTCTCCGGAAGTTGGCTGGCTACCTCTGCCCAAGTAAGAACTTCCCCTGCAGCCTCTGCGGCATAGCTGCTGTCGCGCTCATTTCGACCGCAGCCCGCCAAGAAAGCGGCAACGAATAAAACCGGATAGAGCGCACTCGTCCGCAGCAAAAAAGTGGCTTTCGCCAAACTAGAGGTCAAGGGCATTGCACCGTGTCCGGACCGCTCACCTTACTGATGTGGCACTCGTCCGATTGAAAAACAAAAGGCACAACGCACGGTGCACCACCTGCATGCTCCACCACAAAGGAATAGGTACGGGTGGTGTTCACCCCTTGTGTTTGCATCATAAAGTCAGAACCCACTCCGTACGTAGACGCCGGGTATCCTCCGTTGTGTTGGTTGAACAAGGTATCCCCCGTGGTGAGGTCAACCGTGTACACGCGCGTGGGCTGCGCGCCCACTACCGTCACTTCAAATTGACGAAATTCTTGCGTGCAGTAGACTTGCGGTTCGCAACCGGTTGCAAACACTGCGCCCAAAATCAGGGTGGCGCCTAAGATTGATCGACGATCCATTCGTTGGTAATTTTTGCACTCATTAAACAAAGCGGAATCCCTCCGCCAGGGTGGACGCTTCCGCCCACGTGAAAAAGACCTTTCGGGCCGTTTCCTTTGTTGGGGTGCCGCAAAAATGCTGCCAAACGATTGTTGGAAGCAGCACCGTACAACGCACCCCGGTACGAACTGGTGGCTCGTTCGATACCAGGAGGGTCCAAATAGGTTTCCTCAACGATTAACGCAGCTACATCGCGATTCAGTACGGCTGATAATTTATCCAACACCTTTTTTCGCGTTTCTTGCCGCAAAGCCTCCCAGTCTTGGCCGTAATCCGCGGGTGCATTGACCATGACGAACCAATTTTCACACCCCTCGGGCGCTTCTTGCTCGGCTAGTTTACTGGTGATGTTGACGTAGACGGTCGGATCAGACCCAGGCATCTTTTCCTCAAATAAAGCGCGAAACTCACCGGGATAGTCGTCGGAGAAAAAAATATTGTGCAATCCCAACTCCGGGAAAATGCCTTGCATGCCCCAATAAAAGATTAGTGCCGAACTGCTCCGTTCTTGATTGAGTACTGTCTCGGGGGCTGGCCAGTCTTTAAGCAGTTTGCGGTACGTTGGAACAACGTCCATGTTGGACACCACCGTAGACGCCGGCCAAAACGTTCCATCATGAAGTTCAATGCCCCCTACCCGCCCCTCTTGATGCTGGATGCGCGCAACTGGAGCACTGTAGTGAAAACGGACGCCCAAACGCTCGGCCAATTTCACCAATGAATCCGTGATGTCGCCCATACCGTTTTTGGGAAGAAACGTACCAATTCCGTGTTCCAAATGGGGGATCATCGCCAACACCCCGGGTGCTTGGTAGGGAGAGGAACCGTTGTAGGTAGCAAAACGGTGGAACAGTTGGCGCATTTTCTCCGTTTTGAAGGCGCGCTCGTGTACCTGCGCCATGGTGCGGGTCAAGTCCAGTTTCGGCAAAGACTTGACGGCAGATTTTACGTGCTTCCATCGGTAGGTTTTCAGTCGATGTAAGGACGATTGAAGAAATAAAGGAGCCGTAGCATCGTACTGAACCTGAACGCGACTCAAATGGTTCCGCACGTTGGAACTGGGTTCGCCCAGTTGCTTCTCCGCCTCAGCGGCGAAGCGAGCAACATCTGCCCAAGCGGTCAGACGCGTGCCGTCGGTCCAAAAATAGCGGCAAGCCACGTCGTCTTTCAGGTAAGGAAAGTGCTCTTCGGGATTCTCTCCAGCCAATTCAAACAGCTCTTCCACCCAATGCGGCATGGTGAATAAACTGGGGCCTGCGTCAAATCGGTATTTGCCCAGTTCAAAACGCGAAAGCTTGCCCCCCGGATAGGAGTTTGCCTCCAAGACATGTACTTCTTTACCGGCCACCGCTTGCCTTATTGCTGTTGCAATTCCGGCTATTCCCGCGCCAATAATCAGGGTTCTGTTCGCTTCCACGGTTCAAAGGTAGAACGGAAAAGGGGGTTGATTTTGCCGACAGCCGTCTTTATACGTTTGAATACGACTGTCGGCAATTGCACCGTGCACCTTTGCCCCATGGAAAATCGAAATACGCCCCAGTACACCTTTGTTCAACTCGGAAAAAACTGGATTCGCATTGACCTGCAAAGAATCAGTCACTTTGAATCTTCAGGGGATTACGTCCGCTGGTACGAGACCGGAAATCAGCAAAACAAAAGTTTGTCCTCCAAGATTACAGAGATCCGACTGAGTCAATTGTCGGAGCAGCTGGAACCGTACGGTTTTGTGCGCGTCCACCGACGTTATTCCGTTAATATACGCGCAGTGGAAAAGTTTGACGGCGAATCCCTCCAGCTGGAATCCACTGTGATTCCTGTTGGAAGAACGCGCCGTCAACACGTACTGGCCCGACTTCGGTCTTTTGGTTTACGGGATGACCACCAATCGGTAAGCGGTTCCCATCCAATTCAAGTAGTACGTTCCAGCAGGCAAGAAACCGGGTAGG
>CANHXZ010000107.1 GCA_947464785.1 Flavobacteriales bacterium
GTGCTCTTCCGATCTTGATTCTTCAATATATATTCACTCCACATTCCTTTAGAATATAGGCTACAAGAATAAAAACCTGTTTCAACAGAATATGAAATCATGGCTGTATCGGAGTTATAACGATTCATCAAATCATATACAGCCTTCATTCTTATACCGCCTAACTGTTTCTTAAGTACGATTATACATTCCTTTTCCGCTTTGCGTGATCCACATCCAACTGAGATGACCAGAATACACAAAAAAATCAAAATTCTGTTAATAGACATATCGAGATTCTTTTGGTCGTATTTGATAAAAATTTGGGTGATGATTTTCTGAGGAATTAAAAAATATTGATCTGTTCTGACTATCTATGACATCATAAATGCCTCCAGTATCATAGGACTTTCTCAGAGGAATATTATTTTCCGCTCGAATCTTATTCTCAACATGACATGCATAAATCTCAGACAAAGTTGAATTGTCAAACCAAATTCCTATATTTTTAGTACCGTTCCACTCATCTTTAATATGAGCCAATTCGTGCCCGAGACCTATAAATGCAGGTCTGGAGTTGCTTCCGTTAACATCTGGACCACTGCTAGTGAGATTTGGATTCCAACTAACAAAATTACCGCTCCCATCAGCTCGATTAATATTATTAGAGTATAACAATGTCACTGATCTAGAGGTGTTATTTGCAAGTTCAGAGACCAAATCATTTCCCGTTGTTCCTCCAGAAATCAAATAATTTAATCCAGATTCCATTGCCCTTAAACTTTTATCACTTCCAGAGTAGGCATTCCCATCCTTGTCCTGAAATTCCCAACTTCCACTTGCATTCTTTTGCCAACTAAAATTGTCGAATCCTCCGCTAACTTCATTCCAGACATTTACTAGGATGCTATCCCCGTTAGGGTCAACATATGTGATTGGATTATTCCCGCTAAACACGTATGGAGAACTCTGTGGATATTTCTCAGCTAGGCGATCCACACTCAACCACACCCCCAGCTTATTCTGGTAGTACCGCGCGCCGTAGTAGGCCAGTCCGGTTTCGGGGTCTAGTTCTTTGGCGTTGAAGCGGTAGGGTGAGGTGAAGGCATAGGTGTTGGCGTTCCACTGGTGCATTTCTTCTCCCCAGGGGTTGTACATGAAAAACTCGTGGGCGTAGCCGTCTCGCTCGGTAATCAGGTCCACGTTGCCCAGGTAGTCCGGGTGGTACCAGAACAGGATTCGAGGGGTTGTTGAGGCGTTTTCAGCTTGGGAATTTGAGCTTTTAGACGTGGCCGTCTCGGGGAAGTAAGCCGCCAACGTGGGCAGCTCAAGGCTAGCGGTGTCCAACGGCTTCTGCCCCAGACCCACAAGGACCTCGTTGAAGTCCGTTAGTGCCGGGCTCCAAGCCGTTTCCTTTGCGGATGAACCCTTTGCCTGCTCTTGCTGGCCACCGCCTTTACTGCTGGGGTCGTAGTTGATGGAAATGTCGGTAGCCACGCGCTGCTGGTTCATGTAGTAGTGCTTGGACACCCGGTCTCCGCCTTGGAGGCCGGTAACTACGTAGAACGGATTCACGTACACCGTGTAGGGATCCAGGTTGCTCGCGCTGTCAATGACCTGATCGTTCAGGTACACCGTGGAGTTGATCAAGGAAGACTTCATGACGCGCTCCCCGCTGTGATCGTACACGTAGTGGTGTACCCCTTGCTGGTTGCTTACCCCCGTGAGCTGCTGCTGCTCGTTCCAAAAGAAGTCTTGGACTACCGCCTGCGAAGGATCATCAATTTGGGTGACACTGCCCGTGGTGTTGTACTTGAATTTGGCCAAAATGCCGTTGGCAGGATCCCACACCTGATCCAGCTGGTGGGACTTGACGCTGTTGTACGTATACTCCAGATTGTAGGTAAGCGCTGAGGCGTTCATGAAGCCGGATCCGTTGCTGTTCTTAAATGTAATACCTCCGGCTTGATTGTACTGCAAATTTTAACGCTACTCGAGAATATTTTTCGTTCGTAAATGTATTAATAAGAATTGAATTTAAAATCTTAAAAGCAATAATTTACTCGAAGAATGCTTAGAAGAAATTAAAATTCCCAAAAACACTTTTGGTTAATTCGAATTTACGAAGGAAATACAATTTATTCATAATTCACTCAAATAAATTACCGGAATTACCTTCATTAGTTGCGACAAATGTTGATCAATCACTTAAACCGACAAATGTAAAAATGACCAAACCAAGTATTAAATACATGATAAAAACATTGTAATCAGAGTCATCCCCGTAAACATATTCCTTATAAGTTCTTCTACGAAAAAGCATCCATCTAATCGCAGCCCCCGGATAGTTCAATAAAAAACTAAATAAAATTTGAAATAAAATTTCCAATATCATTCGTTTAATTTTGTTCAATTAACTCCATGTTTAACCGCTTCTTTAGCTGTTTGTATTGCTACCTAACCTATCGCATAAAGGAGCCCAGAACAGGCAAAAAATAATGTACCAATTGTATCATTAGGGTATTTCGGATACATATTTTCTATGTATCCAATGCTCTTCTCTGGAAGGATAATGAGTCGTATTCCTTTCTCGCGTCACCAAGACTTTAATGAGCGTGCTATCGAGAGAATAATCGAGGATTTTCACTTTTTGACCATTTAAAATGGAACCTCCTGATTTCCAATTAACAAAGGGGGTACTACCGTTGATGTAATCCCTGTACTGTTGTAATTCTTTACTGTCCGAAATCTTTCCCAATGTCGGGGTTCTTGATTCCTTTCCCAAACAAATGTATGCCTCCTTCGCTGATACAATAAGGTTCTCCTTCCTCAAAATCATTATTGATGAAACAACTGCGCCAATAACGGACACTATGACAACAACAATCCAAAATCGTTTGCGCAAAATCGGTTTAAAATTCAAACTCATCCCACTATTCCACTTTTTTTAACAAATGAGCATTCTAAATTTTCTGCCCGAGATGCTAATTTAAGAAAGTGCCGTGTCGATTTTCTACAAACCCCGCAGAAAGGCCAAGACGTCCACTCCGTCGGCGTAGTCGGTGAGGCCCGGAGCTTGCGTTTGGCCAAAGGCCACGGCCGGGAACGAAGTCCATTCTTGAGGTTGGTCCACCACCAAGCACTGCAGTTGGTCGCGTCGGTCTTCCAACCAGGAACGCAAGGATGCTTCGTCCGCGTAGCGGTGCCAGTGGAGCACGGCCACGGGGGAGGCCAAGGCCTCGGATTCCCGGAACAGCACAAAGCCGTTTTCCAAAAACGGGTCTTGGTTCAGTAGGAATAAGGCGCGGTGGTAGTCGTAGTTGTTGCCGTACTTGTGGTGGTTCACGACTTCGGCAAAAGGCATCCACTCCGCAAATACGCGCTGAATGTCAAAGTCTTGAGGAACGCACAGGTGGCTGACGCTGCGGCACCCCAGGCCGTAGTAATCAAAAACGTCGTGCCCCAGGGCCGCAAGGTGTTCGGGGGTGGTGCCGGCGTGGAGGACGGCTGTGCTGTGGCGCGTGCCGCGAAAAACATGGGGCAGGTGCCCAAAATAGGCGTCAAAATAGCGACGGCTGTTGCTGCTACCGGTGGCCAAAACGGCGTCCATGCCGTTGAGACGTTCCACTCGAAACAGGGGGGCGTCGGGATCAACCTCGCGGAGCACTTCCACCGCGTGGGGCAGCAGAACGGCGTCGTCTGAGCTGGGTTTGAGGTAGAGCGGATGACCGGAGGCGTAGACGCTGAGGACGTCGTGGAGGGCCACCAGGGGCAGGTTTCCGGCGCCGATGAGGCCCACTTTGCGGGGGGTGGGGGGCGCGTCTGGGAGGCCTGCCGACCAGTCGCGCACGGCAGAGGGAAGGAGGGCGGCCGCCCAAGCGGCGGCGGCCCGACGCACTTCGGATTCCGAAAACCAACCGTTTTTTGCCTTCGCCAAAACCGCTTGATCCGCCCAATCCGAGCGCCAATCGCGGAGGGTGTTTCCCAAGTGAATAAGCGCCTCTTGGCGTTGTTGGAGCGTTGCCATCCTTTGTACCTTTGTGCAAAAGTACGCGGAACCATGGCGATTAAAATCACCGACGAATGCATCAATTGCGGCGCTTGCGAGGCCGAGTGCCCCAACAACGCCATCTACGAAGGCGGCATGGAATGGCGCTTTGCGGACGGTACGTCGCTGCGCGGATCCGTGGTGGCTCCCAGCGGTGCGCAAGCGGATGCGGACGCCCCTCAGGTGCCGGTGAGCTTTGACGTGTACTACATCGTGACGGACAAATGCACCGAATGCGTTGGATTCCACGAAACGCCCCAATGCGCTGAGGTGTGCCCCGTAGACTGCTGCGTCCCGGACGAGGACCACGTGGAAAGCAAGGAAAGCCTGGAAGGCAAAAAATCCTTTTTGCACCAAGACTGATGCACGCCCAACCCGCCGCCGGATTCTTGCGCAACGTTTTGCTGGGATTTTCGGTGCTGGGCCTGAACGTTTTGGGCGCCCGCGCCACCCCGCTTTCCACACCCTCCCCCCTCAATGCGCAAAACCCGCAGGACTCGTTGCTGCAGGTGCTGTCCCACACCGGACCTCGCCTCTTGCGCGCGGAGTGGGAAGTGCAGCGCTTGGCCGCGGCAGACACGTTTCACCGAGCCCTGCGCGCCTACACCGAGGCCAACGGCAACTGGGATCGCTTGCGCGAGGCCGTTCCCAACCTGAGCATACTGCCGTCGGACGACGGAAAAGTAGCGCTGCTGACCTACGTGGTTCCCCGCACGGAAGGAACGTACAACCACTTTGGCGTGCTTCGGGCGCAAACCGAGCGCGGCACGTGGAAAACCCATTGGCTCGCCGACGGTTGGGCCCAACTGGGGACGGTGGAGTACGCGCGGGCTACGGCCACCACCTGGCCGGGAACCCTGGCCTACCGCTTGGTTACGGTGCGCCAGCGCAGCAAAACGCACTACCTGGTGCTTGGCTTCCGGCCGTTGGACGGACGCGTGCACCAAAAAGTAATCGACGTCCTCACGGTGGACCGGAACGGCGATCCGCGCTTTGGCGGCGCCTTTTTTGACGTCAAGAAATTCAACAGCCAATCGTTTCGCAAGCGTCCGTACCGACTGGTTCTTCGCTACAGCGCCAGCGTGACGGCGTCGGTGCGTTGGGACGCCCCCAACAAACGCGTGGTGGTGGAACACTGCGCGCCGCGCGGCGGCGAAGCCGCCGACGGCGCGCCGGACTTCGGTTCCTTCGGCCCGGACCTCACCTACGACGTTTTGGTGTTCAAAAACGGCAAATGGACCGTGCAAGAAAACGTCGACCTGCGCAGCCCTGTTCGCCCCACCCGGAGCCTCCGCGAGCCCCA
>CANHXZ010000108.1 GCA_947464785.1 Flavobacteriales bacterium
CTTCCAAACGGACAAACGATTGTGGGGTATTTGCCGGGCGACTACGGAACGATGATGAAGTTGTCCGCCACGGGCACTAATGTTTGGGCCAATCCAGTGGTAGTGTATCCGGCGTCGGGCAGTAAAACCAGCATTGGCGAACTCGTGGCCTTGACGGGCGGTACGTTTCTGGTGGTGTTCCACGACCGCGGCAATTTTGGCATCAGCTCCAATCCCTACGCGCGGCGGTACAACCACGGAACCGGTCTGCCGATGTGGGCCGGGCCGGTGGCGTTGACGAGCGGATACGCCACATCGTTCAACAGGCGGTACGACTTGATTGCGCTGGGCGATACCGCCTACTTTGGATTTTCAGGCGCAGGCGCTTTTGATTTTCAGGGTTTTATTCAGCGAATCAATCCCGACGGTTCGCTGCCGTGGGGCAGCACCGGCGTCAATTTTATGGACCAGTCCGTATTGTACGAGATGAGTCTTAGCCTGGCGTTAGAAGACGATTCTCCCTATCTGTGGGCCTTGTGCACCATGACCACGAGCTCCCAACAAAACACGGGGGAAACCGTCCAAAAGATCAACAAAAAGACCGGGGCTCGGCCGTTGGGTGTGAGCGGCGTGCAAGTATTTGGCATCGGAGCGGCGGACCGTCGGCACGAAGGGGCCCTGCGGGTGATCAACCACCAGCCCACCTTTGTGTTTTCCGACGGCAACTCCAACGGCGTTTTTCCTAAAGATTTGAAATTGATGACGTTGAACTCCGTGGGACTGCCCGCTACCGCCGTCCCCCTTCCCTTGGGAACCCACCCCACCGGGGTGAAATCGCGCGTGGAATTTTCCGGCCAATTTGCCGGCAAGGCCATCGCTACGTGGGTGGAGAACCGGAACGGCGCAATGCGGCCGTACGCGCAGCGTCGGGGATTGACGTGTCCGGCGCCTTGGGCAACGGCTACCGGCTCTGCGACGGGCTTGATGGCGCAGTTCACCGCGAGCGTGCTGAACGCGGACAGCGCTCGGTGGTATTTTGGCGACGGGACCTGGGCGATGGACACGAACGGAACGGCTGCGCACGCCTACAACGGGGCGGGTACCTACACGGCCTGTTTGGTGGCGTACAGCGCCTGCGGCGTGGATTCCGCCTGCGTAACCTTAAACGTTTGTCCGTTGTTTGGCGGACCTTGGCTGGTGGCGCAAAGCGCGTTATCCCTAGCGTTTACGGCCCCCGTGGGAGCGGACTCCTTATGGGTGGATTTTGGCGACGGCACTCTGGTGGGCGCCGTTCCTCCCAGTGCGTTTCACACCTACACCGCCAACGGCACGTACACCGCAACCGCCGTGGCTTTCAGCAGCTGCCGGACGGACACCGTGGTTCAGGGGCTCGTGGTGAGCAGCATCGGTTTGGAAGAGGGTTTGGGCGTCGCGGGCTGGTTGTACCCCAATCCGGTTGTGGCGGGAGCTTCGGTTCGCTGGCACGTTGTGGCGAACGGTTTGGGCACCTCCAAAGAGGAGGGACTTTCGGTGCGTTGGCTCAATGCCTTAGGTCAAGAAGTGGCCCGTGGATCGTGGGAAGCGGACGCCCTGGACGTGCCCCACTTGCCCGCAGGACGGTATTGGGTGGAGTGGATTGGACCAAACGGCATTCCGGTACGGTTGAGCGTGGGGGTGCATTGATTCGCAGAATCTTCACTAAAGGCGGAGAACGGTCCGGATTTCAAAAGACATTCTTCCCGACCTTTGGGTCATGACGGATTTGGAAATCGCACGCGCGGCGCAGCCGCGCGCCCTCTCGGAAGCAGCAGCCCGCATCGGCATTCCTGCGGACGCCCTGGAATACTACGGCAAGAACAAGGCCAAGTTGCCCCTGGAATTGCTGCAGCCCAACCGCGAAAAACAAGCCAATTTGGTGTTGGTTACGGCCATCTCCCCCACCCCGGCGGGCGAGGGAAAAACCACCGTCACGGTGGGCTTGACGGACGGTTTGGCCCACATTGGGTTGAAAAGTGCGGCGGCCTTGCGGGAACCGTCGTTGGGGCCCGTTTTTGGCATCAAGGGCGGCGCCACGGGAGGCGGGCATTCGCAGGTCATCCCCATGGAAGACATCAACCTGCACTTTACGGGCGATTTTTCCGCCGTCGAGAAAGCCAACAACCTGCTGGCCGCGTTGATCGACAACAACTTGCAGTCCAAAAAACGATCCTTGCGTCTGGACCCCCGCACTATTTCTTGGAAGCGGGTCATGGACATGAACGACCGTGCCCTGCGCCAGATTGTGCTGGGATTGGGCGGCAAAAACGGCGGGGTGCCGCGCGAAGGCGGATTCAACATCACGGCGGCGTCGGAAATCATGGCCATTCTGTGCCAAAGCCAAAGTTTGGAGGATTTAAAGGAACGGATGGGGCGCATTTACGTGGGCGACACCTGGGACCGCGAGCCCGTTTATGCGTCCATGCTGAACGCGCACGACGCCATGACTCTGTTGATGAAGGACGCCATCCGTCCCAACTTGGTGCAAACCCTGGAAGGCAATCCGGCCATCCTGCACGGCGGTCCGTTTGCCAACATTGCGCAGGGAACCAACTCGTTGCTGGCCACGCGCATGGCGCTGAGCCACGCGGATTGGGTGGTAACCGAGGCCGGCTTTGGCGCAGACCTGGGCGCGGAAAAATTCATGCACATCAAGGCCCGCGCCGCGGGCTTGCGCCCGCGGGCGGCCGTTTTGGTGGCCACCGTACGCGCCTTGCAGTACCACGGCCGCGGTGATTTGACGGCAGGCTTGCCGAATTTAGAAAAACACGCGGAAAACCTACTTTCCTTGGGCTTGCCGGTGGTGGTGGCCCTCAACGCCTTTGCGCAAGACAACCCCGCAGACTACGAATTGGTGCGTACGGCCTGCAAAAAACTGGGGGTAGGTTTTGCCGTTTCCCGCGCTTGGGCCCAAGGGGGTGCCGGCGCGGCGGATTTGGCCCGCGCGGTGATGGACGCCGCCCAAACGCCGGAAAAACCGGTGAACTGGTTGTACGATCTGGACGCCCCGCTGAAATCCAAGATTGAAAGCATCGCCACCCGTTGGTACGGTGCGGCCGACGTGGCCTACACGCCGCTGGCGTCGAGCCAACTGGACCGCCTGACGGCGCTGGGCATGGGTTCCTTCCCCATCTGCATGGCAAAAACGCAAAAGAGTTTGTCCGACGACGAATCCCTTCTGGGCCGACCCACCGGTTTCACCCTGACCGTGCGCGAAGTAGAAGTTGCGGCCGGCGCGGGCTTTGTGGTGCCCATCACCGGAGCGATGATGCGCATGCCCGGCCTGCCGGAGGTGCCCGCCGCGGAAGGCATGACCGTGGCGGCCGACGGCACGGTGGGCGGGTTGTTTTGAGTGGCGTTTAGCCGCTCATTTGCAGAAATCCGTAAAGAAAAAGTTTGGCATGCACTTTTTGCAAAAAGCAAGTACTTAAGTTCTCCAGCGCAAAACGCGTCGGGCCAAAAAATCGATAACTTGCCGGGGTGAAGCACAAAAATCTACTCCTGGGCCTGGCGGCCGCGGCGCTCTTGACTGGGTGCAATGCGGCGCGCGTGGTGGCCCCGCTGGACGCCGGCGAATGGCGCGTGGGGGGCGCTTTGGGCGGTCCGCAAATCAACACGGATCGACTCCCGTTGATCTCCGTCTACACGGCGCACGGCGCCACCGAAAAACGCACGGATTACGTGGGTCTGCAGGTGGTCAGCGCGGCTTTTCAAACCTTGCACCTGGACGCTGGAAGTTTGCGTCGGGTGAGCGCGGGCGGCGGCGTGGGCAGCTGGAAACCGGAGGTGAATGCCTTTGGCGGCGGCACCCTGTTGGTGGGGCTCCGGGATGGCGCCACCCGCATTTACCCCAACGCCGGGCTCCACACCGTTTGGTCCCTCCCCTTGGGTTTCAAACCCTATGCCGGCACGGATCTCTGGGTGGACCCCACCTACCGACTGGCCGAATTCAGCCAAGGCACCCTACTCCACCCCAATTTACACGGGGGACTTCGGTGGATTGGAAAACACCTGGAAGCGGGAGTTGAGGCCAAATGGCTGAACCCCACCCGGACCTTCATGGTGCCGCAACAAACCGTCCCCACCTTTATGGATACTGGTGCGCGCGGCCTGTACTTCACCTTAGCCTACCGCATCCCATGACCCGACTGTTCCCTTCTCTGCGTACCGCGGCCGCAGTAGCGGCCGCAACGGCTTTACTCTTCACCAGCACCGGGTGCGACGTGGATTTGGCCTTGCTAAGCGGATCCCCAGAGCCCTATAACTTTCCTGCGGGCGATCCGTCGGACCCGTACTACGTGGAACCTGCCAACATCTACCAGATGGACCTGCAGTCCCTGGCGGATGCGGCCAACAACGTTCCTGCGGCCACTCTGAAAGGGCTGTACGTGGGCAACCCGGCGGACATTGCCACCGACACCGTGATCCTTTATTTGCACGGCAACGCGAATTCCATGAACGCGTTTTGGAACGCGCTGCGGCATATGGCCAACCTCGGCGGGCGTCATCGGTACGGCGTGATGTGCTACGACTACCGCGGATTTGGCAACTCGGAGGGACCGTCGACCGGCACCGCCAGCATGCGCCAGGACCTGTACGCAGCCCTGCAGTGGCTGAAGGACCGCGGCCTAACCAGCGACCGACTGGTGGTTTTTGGCAACTCTTTGGGCACGTTGCCCGGCGCTCAGGAAGCCGGCGAACAGGGCGGTCCGCTGAAGATTGACAAACTGGTTTTGGAGTGCCCGCAGTCCAATGCGGACGCTTTTTTTCAAGATGCGGTGGGCCTGAGTGTGCCGTCGTCGCTGGCCACGGACTACGCCTTTGACGTGGACGGCAACATGGCGCGCTATCCGGGTGCGCTTTTGTGGATGCACGGAATGGACGACGACGTGGCGCCCATCGACAACGCAAAAAATTTATACGCGGCGCACCAAGGGCGCTTCAAACGCGCGCACCTTCTGGCCGGCGTGGGCCACAACATTCGCGGCGGCTGGGGTGCCCAGAACTGGGGCGACGCAATCTTGGATTTTGTGGCGCGGGTGGATTAACAAACAAAAATGGACCCCATGGAATTCACCTACAAAGGTTACCGCACGGAAATCGATTTTTGCGCCGAGGACCGTGTATACTTCGGGAAAGTGTTGGAATTAAACGATTTGGTTGCTTTTGACGGGCAAAATCCCGAAGAAGTGGAACAGTCCTTCCACCAAGCGCTGGATGAGTACCTGGAACTACTAACGACGATTCAACGGGAGGATTAAGCCGTCAACAACCGCTCCACATCCAC
>CANHXZ010000109.1 GCA_947464785.1 Flavobacteriales bacterium
CAATTAAGAAAGGTCGAGCTCCCAATACTGTGGCTCCAAAGGAGTCCGCTTTGCGAAAGGTTCCAAAATCCGGCACCCAGGCGGGATCCGCCGCCTTGTGCCCCAAAGCCTCGTAGCCGCCGCGGCGCAAGTTGGCCAAAAGACGTCGATCCGGGCGGGTGGCATTTTTTTCGTAGAACCAACCGCCCAGCTGCAATTCTTCCGCAAGCCGACGCCCCAAATTCCGTGCGGCTACCTCAGCAACTTCCCACGAGGTGGTGCCCAACGGGACCAAGGGGCACACGTCCACGGCTCCTTGACGCGGATGCGCTCCCGCGTGCTGCCGAAGATCCAAATGTTCCGCCACCGCGGCGTACAGCCGAAACGCAGCTTCCACCACCGCATCCGCGGGCCCCACAAACGTGTACACCGTGCGGTGCGCATCCGCATTGGCGTCTTGGTGCAGCAAGTGAACTCCGGGTACGGATTGAATGGCCGCCGCGAACTCCTCCAGCAACCCCAGATTGCGCCCTTCGGAAACGTTGGGAATGCATTCCAGCCATCCGTCGAAGGCGGGGTCGTTCCACGCCAGCAGTGCGTCCTGCTTCATTCCAACGGACGGTCGTACCCCCGAACAAAATCCACCACCAAAGCCGCAATGGCCTTGGCCACCCCTGCGTTCACCGTTCCGTCGGGTGCAACGGCAATTCCTTCGCACACGTGGAGGTAGGCAGGGCGTTGGGTTTGCGCCGCGGCATACACCGCTCGGCGCACCGATTCCAGGCTCAGTCCCGTCCGGGAGGCAGCGCTAGAAGGAAAACCGCGAACGGCGTCCAAGTCTACCTCCAAGCCAAAAGGTGCATCGGCCCGCAAGAACGCCAGGCAGCGGTTCCACGCATCGGTTTCGGAGGTCTCGCCGCGTACCGCGAACGATTCGAACGAGGCAAACGTTCGGTTGGGGTCCCGATCAAAGGCCTCCAAAACAGATTCCGGCGTGTAGGCTTCTTGAAGGCCCCAAACGGCGTACCGATCCAGGGCGTTTTGCGCCCGTGCTGTCGTAAAACCATTGCCGGAATGCCGACCTTCCAGAGGGCGCCAATCCGTGTGGGCGTCGATGTTCAGTGCGTCCATCCGGGCACCGTGCGCCCCAGAGGCCCCCACCAAAAGCGGGAAGGCGTTGTTGTGCCCACCGCCCACGGCGATGGGAATTTTGCCCGCAGCCCAAACCGGCGCCAGGGTTTCCAAAACGCGGTCGTCCACGAGGGCCGTTAACGCACGCAAGGCCTCCAATCCCTCCGGAGTAGAGGAGGAGTGTGCATTTGCTTGCTCCTGCAAATCTGCCACGGGAACCATCCCCAGTAACCCCACATTTTTAGGGGTCCAGCGGTTGTCTTGCAGGTTGCACAAGGCACGGAATGCGGCCTCCGGAGTTTGCGCGGCTCCGGGATTCCCTCCGTTGGCCCGAACGCCTACGTCCTCCGGAATGCCCACCAGTACAAACTGTACGTCGGGGTGGTCCCAGGAACGAGCTTCCAGAACCTCGCCCCATTTGCGTTCCCCGGTTCGAATTTGTGTGTAGTGGAATGACATGTTTGTTTCGTTTGATGAATTGACGGTTCCCAAGCAATTGGACTTCAGAGGGTTACCGGCAAACTCCCTTTTTAAAGACCCGATCGGCGTGGTTTTCCCCAAATCGATACGGAAAATAGGCCAGCGATGGAGCCGCGTGGGTTAATATGAAATCCGCTTGCTTCCCTACCGAAATACTGCCCATTTTTCGCTCCCAGCCCAAGGCGTAGGCGCCGTGCAAGGTCAAGCCCACCAAGGCCTCCTCAGGCGTCATTTGGGCGTGAACACAGGCCAAATTCCAGAGCATGAAGGCATTGCTGCACGGAGCGGAACCGGGGTTGAAGTCGGAAGCAATTCCCACGGGAATGCCGGCGTCCAGTAGCTTTCGCGCTGGAGTGTAAGGGAGGCGCAGGAAATGACTGCAGGCGGGGAGCGCCACGGGGAGCGTAGGGCGTTTCGCGGATGCACCACCTGCTACGTCCCGCGAACCGGCTGAATAAGCACGCCAAACCTCCGCCAAAGCAGCCAAGTCCGACGGTTCCAAAACCTCCAAGTGATCCACACTCCAGGCACCCGCGGCCACCGCGGCCGGAACCGCGCCGAGGGAGGAAAATTGATTGACGTGCAGCTTCAGGGGCAATCCAAACCGATCGGAGGCTTCGGCCAATCGGGACAAATCGGATAGATCAAAGTATCCGCCTTCAACAAAGGCGTCCAGAAAGTCCACCAAGCCCTCGTCCACCAAACGCGGCAACCAATCGTTCAGCGCTGCCGCTACGTAGGCGGCTTTGCCTCCTGCAAAATCCGTCGGCACCGCGTGCAAACCCAGATAGGTACTGCGCACGTCCAAAGGACTGTGCTTTTTCAACTCCGCCACCACCCGCAACATTTTGCGTTCGCTGTCCAAAGACAAACCGTAGCCGGACTTGATTTCAACCGCCGTGGTTCCGGTGCGCATCAGGGCCTCCAAACGCGGGAGGGCTTCGTCCACCAATTGAGCTTCGCTCTTGGCCGCCAAAGCACGAGCACTGTTCAAAATCCCACCGCCCGCCGCCGCAATTTCTTGGTAGGTAGCTCCTCCAATGCGCAAAGCAAATTCCTGCTCCCGGGGTGCGGCAAAAACCGCATGCGTGTGGCTGTCCACAAAACCGGGCAGCACCCAACGGCCAGTCCCGTCCAAAACCTCTTCTGGAGCTTCGCCCAGGCCGTACCCTTCGAATTCCAGCCGCGCCAAGTCGGACATGGTGCCAAATCCGGTGATGACGCCGTCGGACCAATCCAAATAGGCATCTTCCAAAATGGAAACGTCGTTTTGCAGTTTGCCGGGCAAAACGCCCGGAGCATCGGTTGCGGGTACTTGGGCCAAGGCCAAACCGCGGAGGTGAACAATTCGCTTGCGCATGGACTACGAATGTACAAAAGCCCCTACTTTTGAAGCATGGCCGGAAACACTTGGGGACAAATCCTCCGCTTGACCACTTTTGGGGAATCGCACGGGCCTGCCGTGGGCGGGGTGCTCGACGGCGTTCCGGGCGGAGTATTGTTGGATTTAGCCGCCGTACAAAGCGCCGTCAACCGACGAAAAACAGGTCAGAATCCCTACGCTTCCTCCCGACAAGAGTCCGATTCGGTGGAGTGGCTCAGCGGCTTAGAACCGGGTGCGCCCGGTCAATCGGTTCGCGCCTTGGGTACCCCCATTGCCTTTTTGGTGCGCAACACCAACGCCCGCCCCAGCGACTACGACGCCCTTCAAGACGTTTTCAGGCCCTCCCACGCGGACTTCACTTGGTGGGCCAAATTTGGCTTGCGCGACGCGCGCGGCGGGGGCAGGGCCTCTGCCCGGGAGACTGTTGCACGCGTGGTGGCCGGTGATGTAGCACGTCAATTGTTGCCTCAATCCGTTCAGGGCGTTGCCTACGTGGAGCGCTTGGCGGGCATCGGCGCAGATCCCGCCTTGCTGGAAACAGGATCGGTGTCTTCGCTTCAAATCCAAACCGAATCCCATCCGCTCCGTTGCCCGGATGCGGCGGTTGCCGCGCAAATGGAACAGCGCCTGGCGGAACTTAAGGAGCAAGGCGATACCGCCGGAGGAGTTATTGCCGTCCGGGTGGATGGTGTTCCCGCCGGCTGGGGCGAGCCTGTTTTTGACAAACTGCACGCCGTGTTGGGCCACGCCCTTTTGAGCATCAACGCCGTCAAAGGGGTGGAATTTGGCTCTGGTTTTTCCGGGGCAGAATCCATTGGAAGCGCGCACAACGACTCCTTCACCGGAATGGGAACCACCGCCACCAACCGCAGCGGCGGCATCCAAGGCGGCATTTCAAACGGCAATTCGCTGGTGTTTCGCGTGGCCTTCAAACCCATTGCTTCCATCGCGCAACCCCAGCAAACCGTGGATGTTTACGGACAACCCCAAGAGTTAACCGTGGGCGGACGCCACGACGCCACCGTTCTGCCGCGCGCAGTCCCCATCGTAGAGGCCATGACCTATTTGGTTTTGGCGGATTTTTATTTGCTTCAAAGAATTAATCGAACCGCTTAACTATTTATAAAACAAGTGAAAACGCCTACAAAAATAATCTTGGGCATGGGTTTGGGTTTGGTATGGGCCTTGGCCAGTGCTCAATTCGGATGGTCCGCCTTTACCGAAAATTGGATTGCTCCCTTCGGAACCATATTTATCAATTTGCTCAAGTTGATTGCGGTACCGTTGGTCTTGTTTTCCATCATCGACGGGGTGGCCTCCTTGGGCGATCCCAAAACACTCGGCCGCGTGGGAATGAAAACGTTGGGCCTTTACATGGCAACTACCGTGCTCGCGGTGGGAATCGGACTGCTGGTGGTCAACGCGGTTCAGCCTGGCGCTACCGTTGGCGATGAGCAACGAGTCATCAACCGTTTGCAGTACGAGCAGTGGACCGATAAAATGCATCAGGGACAAACGGCAGACGGCTTGCGCTACAGCAACGAGCCTCAGAACGCGCAGCAATGGGCTCGTGTGCGGAACGAATCCGTGCAAACAGACCAAGCAGCCGAAGAGAAGATTAAGGAAGCTGCCTCTACGGAGGTGGGCCCACTTTCCTTCATTACGGACGCCATACCCAGCAACATTTTTGTGGCGTTCAACAACGGATTAATGCTGCAGATTATTTTCTTCGCGCTCTTTTTCGGTTCGGCCCTGGTGGCGTTGCCGGAAAGCAAAACGGCAGCCATTCGTCCGTTCATAACCAACACGACGGATGTCTTTGTAAAAATGGTGGAGCAGGTCATGCATTTTGCGCCCTATTTTGTGTTTGCCTTGATGTCCAGCACCCTCACAAAAATTGCCGGCGACGACCCCATTCAGTTGCTTCAGATATTCAAAACCCTGGGTTTGTACGGATTGGTTGTGCTTCTTGGTTTGCTTGTGGTTGCTGTTTTCGTTTATCCCACCTTGGTTTGGTGGGCACTTCGTTCCCAAGGTTATTCCTGGCTGCGATCGTTGCGGTTTTTCCACGGCGGCATGCGTCCGGCCCAGCTTTTGGCGTTCAGCACCAGCAGCTCTGCGGCTACCTTGCCGGTTACCCTGGATTGCGTCAAAAATAATTTGGGCGTTCGCGAAGAAGTAAGCCAGTTTACCTTGCCCATTGGGGCCACCGTCAATATGGACGGAACCAGCTTGTACCAAGGGGTAGCCGTCATCTTTTTGGCTCAATTTCCCCTCATCGACCTCA
>CANHXZ010000110.1 GCA_947464785.1 Flavobacteriales bacterium
CGCAACGATGGCTTTAGAAAGCGGATACGAAAAAGGAGGGATGGCTGTTTTGGTCACCAATTCCCGGTTGTGCGCCAGGGACAAGGCGCCCGAAAGCGAGCTGGACGAAAAGACATTCCAAACCACCCAACCCAAAAGCCACTGGTCTGCGGATATCGTCCGGTTCCAGGCCTTTCCCACGAAGAAGAGCGCCGTTGCCATAGCCAGCGGCTGCGCCAAACTCCACAAACTCCCGAGTACACTTTGTGCGTACCGGGTGCGGAGGTCGCGTTCGGCCAAAGTCCAGCCCAACCGGAGGGTTTGCATCAGAAGGGCTTGCGTTCCAAACCGCCAGCCGCCTCAGGCGTGCTGGTTTCCGGCGCAGAGCCCGGCAAATCGTCCACGGTTCCCTCGTCGTCCAAGAACATCTGATTGATCTCGTCCATCAAACCGGGTTTGTAGTCCGGGCAGCGCATTTTCTCCGCCAGTGCCGCAGACAACGGTTTGAAGGGCACCACGTACCGACGGCTCAATCCCGAACGCTCCACCGAGCCCATGAAATTGGCCCAGATGGGCAGGGCCGTGGCGTTACCGGCACCCCGAGCGTCCCGGAAGTGAACCAAAGGAGAAGAAGCGCCTACCCAAACGCCGGCCACAATTTTGGGCGTGTAGCCCACAAACCAACCGTCGGAATAATTCTGTGCGGTACCTGTTTTACCGGCATAGTCACCGGTGAGACCGTAGGCCCGAACACTGTTTCCCGTTCCTTCGTTGATCACTGCGCGCAGCATGTCCGTCAGCATGGAAACGTTGGCCGTGTCCATCACCGCGCGCATGCCGGTGGGTTTGCGTTCGTACAAGACGTTGCCCATTTGATCCGTAATGCGCGTCACGGCCACCGGGGCAAAGGCCTTACCGCCGTTCGCAAAAGCGCCGTACGCCGCAACCAACTCCAGCAAAGACGCAGTGTTGGCGCCCAGCGCCATTGCTGGACGGTCGTCCATTTCGCCCTTGAATCCCAACTTGCGGGCCATGCGCACCACGTTGCCTCGGCCGGTTTTCATCAAGGCCTCTACGGTAGCCACGTTGATGGACCGCTTTAGGGCACCGCGCATGGTGTATTCGCCCCCGTACATGCGGTCGTGGTTTTCCGGAGTCCAATTGACAAATTCTGGGTACGTTTTCAATTCGTTTTCAAAGTACGTGCACGGTGAAATCCCTTTTTCCAAGGCCGCCGCGTACACCACCGGTTTGAACGCCGAGGCCGTTTGCCGACGAGACAAAACGTGGTCGTACGGTAGGTACTGGAAACTGGGGCCGCCCACCCACGCCTTTACCGTTCCGCGCACCGGATCCAAAGCCACCAAGCCGCAAGACATCAGCGCTTGCGCGTACTTAACGGAGTCCAGGGTGCTCATGTTTTTGCGCTCGTCGCCCTCGTCCGTGTAGGCAAAGACCACTACGGACTTTTCTTTGTTCAGTTCGGCTTCAATTTCCTCTTCGCTGGCGCCGTCTGCTTTCATGCGCTTGTACAGAACCGTGTTTTGCACCTCGCGCTTCAAGAAATCAGGCAGTTTTTTCCAGGCCGACTCCCCCCAATGGGCGTTGAAATTGCGTTGAATGCGTTGCATTTGACGCCAAACGGCCTGATTGGCATACCGTTGCAGGGAAGAAGATAGCGTAGTTTCCACCACCAAACCGTCCCGATCCAGGTCGTATTCCGACCCGTCGGGTTTGCGCAAGTCGCTCAAAATCTCCTTAATTTCCGGACGAATTGCCGCCAAAAAGTACGGAGCTGGCTTCTCGTCTTCCAGGTTGTAGTAGTTGATTTCCAGAGGTTTGGCGCACAATTGCTCGTATTCTTTTTGCGTCAAATACTCGTACTTCAACATCTGTCCCAACACTACATTCCGGCGCTCGCGGGCGTTTTCGGGATTCTTGCGCGGGTTGTACTTGGAATTGGCTTTCAACAGGCCCACCAATACGGCGGCTTCCTCCAGGTTCAAGTCCACTGGCTTCTTGTTGAAGTACCGCAAGCTGGCCGTTTCAATTCCGTACACGTTTTCGCCAAAGCTCACGGTGTTCAGGTACAGCTCCAAAATTTGCTCCTTGGTGTACAACTCCTCCAAGCGTCGAGCCACAATAAATTCCTTGACCTTGGCCAGAACCAAGGACAACGGCCCGTAGTTCTCCCGTCCGAACAAGTTTTTGGCCAATTGCTGCGTAATGGTGGATCCGCCACCCGATGACTCGTTCCGAAGCACCAAGGTTTTGATGACCACCCGCGCGAGGGACCGACTGTCCACGCCGTCGTGCTCAAAAAAGCGCACGTCCTCGGTTGAGACCAAGGCATCGATCAGGTACTGCGGTATTTCTTCCAAATCGGCGCCCGTTCTGTTTTGCAAGAAGTACTTTCCAATCAAAACCCCGTCTTCCGAATAAACCTCAGTGGCCAAATCGTTGCGGACCGACCGGATGTCATCCCGGGTGGGGATGATGCCAAAGGCACCCAAAGCAATGGACCAAATCAACAGCAACAAGACCGCCGTGCCGCTCACGGCCAGTTGAATGCCTTTGCGCAACCACGTTCGTTGCATGCCCGGCCACTGCGCCATTTTGGCGTCCAATTTGCGGTATCCGGCGACAACGGTGGCAACCCATTGGAGGACCGTCGCTTTCCAATTTTCCATTCGACTATTCATAACGCAATGCTTCAATAGGGTCTAGTGCGGCGGCTTTTCGCGCGGGGTAGAAGCCGGCTACAACACCCACCACCAAACAAACACCAAAGGCCAATCCAATCCAGTTCCACGGCAAGATGAAAACTCCGCCCATGGCGGAGCTCAGTCCATTGCCCACCAAGATTCCCAAAACGGTGCCCACCAGTCCACCCATCAGGCTGACCAAGATGGCTTCCAATAGAAACTGAAGGGCTATGGCGGAACGCGTGGCGCCCAAGGCTTTCCGCGTGCCGATTTCGCGGGTACGCTCCGTTACGGACACCAACATGATGTTCATCAAGGAAATACTGGCCCCCAAGAGCGTAATGGCTCCGATCACTGCGGCGGCTACCGATACGCTGGAGAGCTGTTCAATAAGGATTGCAGAGATGGCGTCGCTGCGCCGCACGTTGAAGTTATTTTCCTCACCCGGCCGCAGGCCGCGCAAGGCTCGGAACTGGGCCATCGAAGCCTGAAGACAAGCGTCCAATTCATCCGGATTAGGCGCCATAACTTGAACCGCGTAGCTGCTGGACGGCGTCCCAAACAAGCGGTGGCCGGCCCGAACCGGCACCAAAACGGCTTGGTCCTGTGCCATGAACGCGCTATTGCCTTTGGGAGCCAAAACACCCACCACCAGAAAAGGACGGCCTTGCACGCGAATGGTTTGGCCCAAAGCGCCGCCCTTTGGAAACAACTTGGTGGCCACGTCAAAGCCAAGCCAAGCTACGGACTTGCCTTCGTTGCGTTCCGTGGCGCTGAAGGGTCGCCCCTCGTTAATGGTCAACCCCGTCGTGGTTAGGTACCCGTTGTCCACCCCCACTACCTGAACGTTTGGGTTGGTTTTTAGCGAACCCAGGGATACCGTGGCGGTCCCGCTGAGCACATCCGACACACTGACCGTGGAACCCGGATAGGTAAATCGCTGCTGAAAGGCCAGGGCTTGGTACAGCGGAATTTGCGGTTGGGGCTTTTCCTCCACGCGACGCCCGCCCCCCAGTCGGATGTTCATGCCGCCGGATTGCAAGGTAAATGTTGTTGCGCCCATGGTGGAAAACTGCCCGGTGATGGCACTTTCCATGGCGGTGGTGCTGGTGAGCATGCCCACCAAGGCCATGATCCCAATGGCGATGATCAATGCCGTGAGAACCGCACGCAACAAATTGCCGCGCAAGGCCGACAAAGCCATGCCTATGCCTTCTGCAAACAAAGGAGAAATCAGTCGTGTACCCATGGAATTTATAGAAACAAAGGTACCGAAATTGTAGACGTGCACGCAGTTCCCGTTCCGCCCGACGGCACCCTTGAAAAGGCAATCCGTGTTGAGCGTACTTTGGTCGGAATCGACCGATCTGCAGCGGCTACAAAGTCGCGCTATCTACTTTAAAACCAGCATAATAAAAAATCCTCAGAAAAACGCCCTTTTCGTTAGAAATTAACGAGTAAAAACGCGATTTCGTTTGTAATTTTGCTTTACACACAGCAACTACTGACCATGAACGTGTTCGATATCGAAATGATCCGCGCCTTTTACGCGGCCTTCCCGGAAAAAGTACAAGCAGCTCGCCAAACCTTGGGCAAGCCACTGACCCTCAGTGAGAAAATTTTGTACGCTCACTTGTGGCAAACCAACGCTACAGAAGTCTTCACCCGCGGCCAGTCGTACGTAGACTTCGCTCCCGATCGTGTAGCCATGCAAGATGCTACCGCGCAGATGGCCTTGCTGCAGTTCATGCAAGCCGGACGCAAAAAGGTAGCGGTTCCTTCCACGGTTCACTGCGACCACTTGATCCAAGCCCACGTCAGCGCCACGCCTGATTTGCAAGAGGCCGTCAACAAATCCAACGAAGTGTTCAATTTCTTGGCGTCGGTATCGAATAAATACGGCATTGGTTTTTGGAAGCCCGGCGCAGGCATCATTCACCAAGTGGTATTGGAAAACTACGCCTTCCCGGGCGGCATGATGATCGGTACGGACTCGCACACGGTCAATGCCGGAGGTCTGGGCATGGTAGCGATTGGCGTAGGCGGTGCCGATGCGGTAGACGTTATGGCCGGAATGGCTTGGGAATTGAAGTTTCCCAAGCTGATCGGTGTAAAGCTCACCGGCAAACTCAGCGGTTGGGCCTCTGCCAAGGACGTTATTTTGAAGGTTGCCGGCATTCTGACCGTAAAAGGTGGAACCGGGGCTATTGTGGAATATTTTGGCGACGGCGCGGTATCCTTGAGCTGCACCGGCAAGGGAACCATCTGCAACATGGGTGCTGAAGTAGGAGCTACTACGTCCACCTTTGGGTACGACGCCTCCATGGAGCGCTACCTGCGCGCCACCGGACGTGCGGAGGTTGCCGACCTCGCGAACGCCGTAGCGGCAGACTTGACCGGCGATGCGGAAGTGTACGCCAACCCAGAGCACTACTTTGATCAGGTCATTGAAATCGATTTGTCGAGTTTGGAGCCCCACGTCAACGGTCCGTTTACTCCGGATTTGGCTACGCCCATTTCGCAGTTGGGCGCCTTGGC
>CANHXZ010000111.1 GCA_947464785.1 Flavobacteriales bacterium
ATTTCGTCGCTCAAAAGGTTGGGCTCAATGGAGGAAATGCGGATCCGGTCCAATCCCTCCACGGCATCCAAGGCATGCAGCAGGTCCAAAAAAGTGTGCTCGTGGCGTTTGTTGCCAAATTCGCCCTTTCCGTAGTCGCCGATGTTCACCCCGGTGAGCACTACCTCCTGAATTCCCTGGTCCACAATGGATTGCGCATCGCGCACGACTGATTCCACGGGGGCGGACCGGCTGATGCCCCGCGCCAAGGGAATGGTGCAGTAGGTGCATTTGTAATCGCATCCGTCTTGGACCTTCAAAAAGGCACGGGTGCGGTCTCCCACGCTGTAGGCGCTGGTAAACTGATCCACGTCGTCGATTTCGCAGGAGTGCACCTCCGCGTGCGGACGTTTGGTCAAGTCGGCCAAAAAAGCCGGAAGATTCATTTTTTCTTTGGCACCCAATACCAGGTCTACACCCTCCATGGCCGCAATTTCGCTGGGTTTCAGCTGCGCGTAGCACCCCGTTACCGCCACAAAAGCGTTGGGGTTGGCCTTCAGCGCGCGCCGCACCACGGTTTTGCACTCGGCATCCGCCTGCTGCGTAACCGAACACGTGTTGATGACGACCACGTCGGCCCCGTCCGCCAAATCTACTTTGGCGTAGCCGGCCAGAACCAGGTCCCGGGCCAGGGCTGAGGTCTCTGCAAAGTTTAATTTGCAGCCCAAGGTGTGAAAAGCTACTGTCGCTCCCATAGAACGTGCAAAGGTACGGACTACCTTTGCCTTGTGCGCGTTTTTCAACCCCTTTCCAACAGCCTTTTTCACCCCCATTTAAGCGGGAAGGCCCGACGGTTCTTTCCTTCGTCCGTCCGCGCTGCAGCCGGGATTTTGGCTTTAGGGTTGGTCAGCCAATGCAGTTCCGGAACTCCGGGAGAATCTTCGCTTTCCAACGAACAGCGCGAGGCTCACGTGTTCCGGTACAACGAACCCACGGGCATTGCCACCTTGGACCCCGCTTTTGCCCGGGAGCAAGCCACCCTCTGGACGGCCCGCCACCTGTTTTCCACCCTGATTGAATTGGACAGTGCGCTGCAGCCGCGCCCGTTGCTGGCCAAAAGTTGGTCCCAATCCCCCGACGGCAGCATTCGGTTTGTCCTGCGCTCGGACGTTTATTTTCACCGCGGACCCGGATTGCCCCAAGGTCGACGCGTGGTTGCTGCTGACGTGGTGTACAGTTTGGAGCGCCTGCGCAGTCCTTCTTTGGCCGCGCCGGGCGCGTGGGTTTTGGACGGATTGGAGCGCTTATCCACCCCCAACGACAGCGTTGTGGAACTCCGCTTTGCGGCCGGCGGTCCTTCCCCCTTTGGCCTTTTGTCCATGCCGTATTGCTCGGTGGTTCCGCGCGAGAGCGTAGCGGCACTGGGGGCGGATTTTGGCAAGCGCCCGGTGGGCAGCGGACCTTTTCGGTTCCAAGCGTGGAACGACGGCGAAAAGTTGGTGCTTCGGCGCAACAACCGTTATTTTGAGCGGGATGCGGCCGGACGTCGGTTGCCTTATTTGGAGGCGGTTTCCATTCGGTTTGTCTCGGATCGCCAGGCCGCATTCTTGTCTTTTTTAAGCGGAGGTTTGGACGAAATCCACGGGGTGGACGCGGCCTACAAGGACCAGCTGCTCACGCCCGCGGGCGAGCTGCAGCCCGCGCTCCGGGAGCGTTTGCACTTGCACGTGGCGCCGTTTTTGAACACGGAGTACTTGGCTTTGCGGATGGAAAATCCCCAGCCGGCCGTTTTGGCCGACGTTCGGGTGCGTCGGGCGTTGGCGTTGGCCGTGGATCGCGCGGCGTTGGTTCGTCATTTGAAAAACGGCATGGGGGTTCCGGCCCACGGCGGCATGATTCCCGCGGGGTTGCCGGGGTACCGGCCTGCAGCGGAGTGGGAAGACCCGCTGCGCTACGCGCCGGAAGAAGCGCGTGCGCTGCTCCGAGCGGCCGGCTGTTTGGACGCCTCCGGCTGGGTGGCTCCGGGCGGTCCGCTGGTTTTGAGCACCACAGAGTCCGGCCGCGACGTGTGCGAATTCATCCAAGGGCAGTGGTCTGCCTTGGGGTTGCCCGTCCGGGTGGAGGTACTTCCTGCCGCGTCCTTTCGCGAATCCAAATCCCAGGCGGGCTTGGCCCTGTTCAAAGCCTCTTGGATTGCGGATTACCCGGACGCAGAGAATTATTTATCCTTGTTTGATTCGCGCAAGTGGACGCCGCGCGGTCCCAACTACACCCGCACCCGTTTGTCCGGATTCGACGCTGCCCTGGACGCGGCGTTGCGCGTGCAAGACCCCCAAGAGCGCGCCGCGCAAATGGCCGCCCTGGACCAACAAATCCACGATCAATTGCCCGTGATTCCCTTGTGGTACGACGTGTCGGTGCGGGCCATACCCCGGAGCGTGCGGGGCTTGCCGCGGCACCCGCTGTTTACCTTGGACTTGCGTCGGGTTCAAAAAACAGGATCGCGCGCGGGGTAAACTGGCCGAGCATCCATTGCCCTCCCCTCAACGGGTTTCTACCGACGTCGCCCCCAAGGTGTCCGCGGTGGCAAAATCAACGGCCACCGGGTGGTGGTCGCTGAACGGTTGTTTCCAAACAGCGTACCCTACGGCGTGCCACGGTTCTTGAACCAGAATGTGGTCAATGCGCAGCGGAACCAAGGCCAACTTGGTGTAGGTGTTTCCAAACCCTTTGCCGGCCTGCAAAAAGGCATCCTGTGCGTTGCGGGTAGCCGTTCGGTAGGTGAAGGAGGACGGAGTGTCGTTGAAGTCTCCGCACCACACCACCGGATGAGGGCTGTTGGCCGCAAAATCAGCCACTTGCTGCACCTGCATGGCCCGTCTTGCGGAGGCTCGTCCCAGGCGCACCGCAATGTCTGATCCCTCCCGAACCCACTGATTGCTGGGCTCCGCCGGAACGTCCGGATCCAAGGTTTCGTAGCGCTCGGGTACGAAGGTGGTAGTCACTAGGTGCACGTTGATCAGTCGGACCGTATCTCCTGCTGGAAGTGCACAATCCGCCCAAAGAAAGCCCTCATGACCCCGGTAGGGAGCGTCAAACGGCACGTACCCCTTCCGGCCAAACGGCTTTTTGGAGTAGATCGCCAATCCGCCTTGGTCCGGTTCGTGGTGGGCGTAGGGCCAATGGAGAGCGAGCAAGGGATGAATGGATTTTCGGTGTTCCTGGAGGGCCAAAACCAAGGGGTCTATTTTCTCCACGTGCTGCACCATGAGGCGTGCGGTGGAATCCAGGTTGGTCCAGGAAGCGTTGCGCCAGCCGTGTACGTTCCAGGTAGCAACCCGCCACAAGGGCTGCTCCGCGGATTGCTCCAACGAAAGATTCAAGGTTCCGCGCCATTGCGGATAGGTTAGGGCCAAGGCAACGGCGGAAATAAGGGCCCAGCGCCGCAATTGGGTGGTCCAGTACAGCAGCAGGAAGGCATGCCCCAGGGCCAGTCCCGGTGCAATCAAGGCAAAAAAGCCCAGGGAATTCCATCGCTCCGGGGAAAGGTAGAACGCCAGGGCACTGGGGACCGTCAGCATCGTCCACCCCAGGTGCACCAGCAGCACCACGGCATGTACCCCACGGGGCATTCGGCGGTTTGTGCGCGACGGATTCATTTTTGAATTTTTTCCAAATAAGCACGTTCTTCCGAAGAAAGCGATTCCACGCCGTCGCGGCTGATTTTATCCAAAACCGCATTCAAGCGCGCCTCGGGGTCGCGGAGGCCCTCCAAGACGTTGTCGGTGTTTTTGTGCCCTCCCGGAACCAAGCGCAGGTGGGGGGAAGTTCGCGGGCGTTTGAATGCGTTGAACGATACGGACCAAAGACCCAACCCCTGTCCGCCGGCACCCAGTGCAAATCCGGAGAGGTGCGCCCAGGCGGATAAGTCATAGCCCACGGCAAAAGCCAGGTCAACCGCGAGCAACAAGGCGGCAAAGGCGTAGAGGGGAACCCACCAGAAGGCCAGTTTGGTTTGGAATCGGGGTTGCCGAACGGTTAAGGCACCCAGCACGGCGGTGGTCCCTGCAGAAGCTCCCACGAGCGCGTGGTGGGCTCCGTCTGGGGTGCTCAAAGCCAAAAACGAAAACGCCCCGGCTGCGGCACCCGCCAGGAACAAAAACCAGGGAGAGCGGTGGCCGCGTCGGTATTCCCAAGCATGCCCCACAAAATGCAAGATCAGCAGGTTCCACAGGGCGTGGTAGAGGTCTGCGTGCAAAAAAGCGTAGGAAAACCACTTCCAGGGCTTCCAAACGTCTTGCGCTCCCAAGGCCCAAAGGTTTTGCCAGCCCAGCGAAAGGTTGCTGCCGGAGATGCGGTCCGCCGCGATTAGGGCGTACTGAACCGCCACTAAGGCCACCAACGTGCCCAAGAGCAAGTCGGTTCCGCTGGAGGAAGCCAAACGGCGTCGGACGGATGCAGCGAAGTTCACGGAGGCGATTCGTAGAGGGGAGTGGTTGGAACGTCAGGATTTAAAACCGAAAGGCGTTGCTTCGCCAGCGCTTGATCAATAAGTAGCCAAAGAGCATGCCGCCCAAGTGGGCAAAGTGGGCGATGTTGGAACCGGAGTTGGCTAAACCGGAGAACAACTCAAATAAACCGTAAATGGCCACGAAGTACTTGGCCTTGATGGGCAGCAAAAAGTACACGTAGATTTCTTGGTTGGGAAAGGTCATGCCGTAGGCCAGCAGCAAGCCAAAAACAGCTCCAGACGCGCCCACCGTGGGAACTTGAAAGAGTTGATTGAGGTAGGCAATGGCCTCTCCGTCGCCCAATTCGGCGAAGGGCAACACCTGGTAGTAGTCCCAGGCCATGACGCCCAGGTGGCACGCGGCCGCGCCCAGCCCGGTGATGAGGTAGTAGGTCAAATAGCGCTTGGGTCCCCACAGGTTTTCCATGGGGGTGCCAAACATCCACAAGGCCAGCATGTTGGAGAACAGGTGGCCGAAGGAGCCGTGCATGAACAGGTGGGTAAACAGCTGGTACGGCTCAAAAAAGGGCGAGGCGGGAAAAAACAGGCCCAGCATTCCCACCAGGTCCAAACCGCGGGATTCCAAAACGACGGTGCCCAGGAAAAAAAGACCGTTGAGGATCAACAGGTTTTTAACCACGGGGGGGAGTAGGGAGAAGGTGGTGGGTCGGTACATGCTCTTAGTTGAATTGATGGTCCAGGGTGGGGGCGTCCAGCAAA
>CANHXZ010000112.1 GCA_947464785.1 Flavobacteriales bacterium
CACACGTCGTCCCACGCCTCGTTCGACCAGCCGTTCATTTGCTGCACCAGCTCGTCCAGCCGATCCCCATAGTCCGGGCGGTCGTCAAACGAAAGGCCGCGCAGCAGGCCACACTCTCCTATTCCGCGAAAAGGCACGCCGCGGTGTTCGCCGCGAACCTCCAAAAAATGGGCTTCTTTTTGGCGCAGCACGCCGCGGGAAGTGCCCGCCGGCTGCGCAAATAGGTAGGTATAGGGCCAGTGGTGTACCCGCATCAAAACAGGGGTTTGCTGCACGCGTCGGAATCAATCAAAAGTCCGATTCCCAAGGCCAAGGCAAACAAAAAGGTGGCCAAGGCCAGGGGTTTGAGCAGTTTGTCCAACGACGCGCGGTCTTGGGCCTTCCACGTGGCGGCAACGGATTCGTACAGCAAAGGCACCACGGCCAAAAACAGGTAGGAACGGCTGCAGGTGGGGAGTCCGCGCAGCACAAAGAACAACGTGGACGCCACGGCACCCACCACCAGAAAGGTTTGGTACCAGCGTGCGCCGCGAGCGCCCAGCCGGGCGGCCACGGTGATTTTACCGGCGGCCCGATCGGTCTCCAAATCGCGCAAATTGTTCAGGTTCAACACCCCGGTGGCCAACAAGCCCACGGAGAGTCCGGGCAAAAGGATCCACGGGCTGAATTGACCGGTTTGCACCATGAAACTGCCTTCCACGCCCACCAATCCAAAGAAGAAGAGCACAAAAAAGTCGCCCCATCCGCGGTATCCGTAGGTGGCGGCACCGCCCACGTAGTTGACGGCGCTCCAAACTGCGGCTCCGTGCAGGGAGAAAAATACCCAACGCAGCACCCCATCAAAAGACGTCCAAACCAGCAATCCCCCAGCCAGCAGGGCCAGAACCGCAACCACCCAAACGGCCCGCAGCATCTGTTGCGGCGCAATGCGCCCAGAGGCTACGGCGCGGGGCTCACCCGCTTGTTCGTGGGTGCGGTGCGCGTCGGTGCCTTTTTTCCAATCGTAGTAGTCGTTGGCGTAGTTGCTCAGGACCTGGTACAGCAGGGTCGTGAGTACGGCCAATGCCAACCGTTCCCATTGAAAATAGCCGGCGTCTGCGGCCAAAGCGGTTCCCAAGGCAATGCAGGCCAAGGCCAACGGCAAGGTGCGCAGGCGGGCGGCGCGGATCCATTCCAACGGCGCGGCCATCCTCAGGGAAATTGAGGGAATTTGCTGAAGTCTGGATCGCGCTTTTCCAAAAAGGCGTTCTTGCCCTCTTGTGCTTCCTCCATTAAGTAAAACATGAGGGTGGCGTCGCCGGCCAACTCCATCAATCCGCGTTGTCCGTCCAGTTCCGCGTTCAAGCCCCGCTTGATCATGCGCAACGCCATGGGCGAGCGCTTCATCATGGTGCGGCACCAGTCCACCGTGGTGGCTTCCAAATCAGCCAAGGGTACCACCTTGTTCACCATGCCCATGGCCTCAGCTTCCGCGGCGGTGTACTGGTTGCACAAGAACCAAATTTCACGGGCTTTCTTTTGCCCCACGTGACGCGCCAGGTAGGAGCTGCCAAATCCGGCGTCAAAACTGCCCACCTTGGGGCCG
Organism: Flavobacteriales bacterium; assembly: GCA_947464785.1. Classification (GTDB taxonomy): domain Bacteria; phylum Bacteroidota; class Bacteroidia; order Flavobacteriales; family Schleiferiaceae; genus CAMDTE01. The sequence goes on from CANHXZ010000112.1 coordinate 1,586, forward strand.
GTTTGCCCAAACCGCGCGTTTTCCGAGGCGATGGTGAGGTCGCACACCACGTGCAACACGTGCCCGCCGCCAATGGCGTAGCCATTGACCATGGCCACCACGGGCTTGGGGATTTCACGGATGCGTTTGTGGAGGTCCAGGACGTTCAGGCGCGGCACGCCGTCTTCCCCAATGTATCCGCCAATGCCCTTGACGTTTTGGTCCCCACCGGAACAAAATGCCTTGTCCCCAATGCCGGTCAGTACGATGACGCGAACGTCCTGACGCTCGCGGCAAATGTCCATGGCCTCCAGCATTTCGATGTTGGTTTCCGGACGGAACGCATTGTACACTTCCGGACGGTTGATGGTGATTTTGGCGATTCCCTCGAAAAACTCAAACTTAATGTCTGTGTATTCCTTGATGGGGGTCCAGGCAAATTGACTCATAACGCTAGTGATTTCCAATGAATTTCTGATTGTTCCGGGTGGGTGAGCAGCTCCACCACCACGGGGTGTTCGTTTGAAAACAACACGCCGGAGGCCAAGAGGTTCTCCCAGGCTTCCACGGTGGACGCCGTGTGGGTATGACATCCCATCTCGCGGGCCCACGGTAGCACGCTGCGGTTGTGTTGCGCTTCAAAATCTTCCGCCAACCGGCCCGTTTGGGAAGGACCGTCGATGAGGCGAAAAATGCCGCCGCCGCGGTTGTTCAGCACCACAGCTGCAAAGTGGTTGGGCACGTGGGGATGAAACCAGGCGTTGGCGTCGTAAAAGAAACTGAGTTCGCCGGTGAGCAAGGCCGTGGGCTTGCCGTCTGCCCAGGCCGCGCCCAAGGCCGTGGAGGTGCTGCCGTCGATGCCCGCCGTACCGCGGTTGGCCTGCCACTCCGCGTTCCACAGCGCACGGTGCGCCGTGCTGCTGCGCAAGGCATAGCGCACGGAGGCTGAGTTGGCCACGGAAAGGCGTTGAACCCCATTGGGGCTGCGCATCCACAGCGCCACGGCAGCGGCGTCGGTTAGGATTCCCGCCGTGCGTGCGTCTTGGATGCACCGGTCTTCCCATGCGCTGATGCGCAATTGCGCGGCTTCTTCTGCATTTTGAACCCGACGGACCCATTCCTTGCCGCTTTCGGTTGCTCCGAATGCTCCAGACGCGCTGGAAGCTCCTGATGCATCTTTCCACCAACGAAAACCGGTACCGGCCTCCGGATCCATAGGACAATGCGCCTGCAAATGGCCCACTACGTCCGGCACCCGGACTGTGGCTCCCAAGTGCACGTGCCACGGGTGTGCCGCGCGCAGTTCGTTTTTCCAACGCTTGGAAACCAACGCGCCCCCCACGGTGGCAATGGCTTGCGGCAAGAGACTTTCGGCCGTCCCCGCTGCCAGGTGTTGCTCCCAGGAAACCCAAGGACCGTCGCCCAAGTTGCTGAGCGGTTCCGCCACCACCACCAAAGCAGGATCGTTGCGCAACCAGTCTTGGAGCAAGGCGTTCCAGCGCCGGCCCACGGCAAGCGGCATCTGCCCTACCCACACCGCACGGCGTTCTGCCTGCCACCACGCGCGGTTCCAGCCGTCCACTTCGTTCGGCCCGGGGAACCGATGGTGTACGGGGGGGTGGTTGCGGGGCGCTCCTCCAAGAGGTTCTGGAAACGCCAGATCAGCGGGAACAACGGGGGTGTTTGGGGCGCCGTTGTAGCCGTACAGCGGCTCGCGCAGGGGCACGTTCAGGTGTACGGGACCACGTTGCTCCTGTGCGGCCGCCCAGGCGGCCGTCCAGCGCGCGGCATTGCGCGCCAAAAGCGCTTGTTGCTCTTCTGGAGCGGCGTTTGAATCGTCTTCTTCTAAGGTAAATTGTGCCACCACGTGGTCGCCAAAAATGCTTCCCTGCCGGATGCTTTGTCCCTGGCCTTGATCGATGTGTGCGGACGGTCGGTCTGCGGTCAAGACCACCAAAGGAAGCTCGCGGTAAAAGGCTTCCACCACCGCGGGAGCCAAGTTCAACGAGGCGGAGCCGGACGTGCAGACCACCACCACGGGCTTTCCCTGCGCCTCAGCAGCACCCAACGCAAAGTGGGCCGCGGCGCGTTCGTCCAGCAAAACGGCGTGGTGCGGGAAGGCACAGCCGTGAAAGGCTTCCACGAGGGGCGCGTGCCGGGAGCCGGGCGACGAAATCCATGCGTCCACCCCTTCGGAACGAAGAAATCGGGCCAGAGCCCAGGCGGACGGATGGAATGCGCTCACCGCGCGAAGATAGCGCTGCGGAGGGTTTGGAGTTTGGCCTCGGTCTCCTCCCATTCCCGCTGCGGATCAGACTGCGCCGTGATGCCGCCTCCGGCGTAGAGGGCTACGGATTGTGCCCCCACTTCCATGCACCGCAAGTTGACGTAAAAACGGGCCGTTGTTCCGGTGGACCAGCCCATGTAGCCGGCGTACAAACCGCGCGGGTAGCCCTCGTGGGCTTTTAAAAATGCGGAAGCACGGGCGCGGGGCAAACCGCCCACGGCGGGCGTGGGATGCAACGATTGCGCCAAGGACCAACTGGACGCTTGCGGCGGCAACGTCCCTTCAATCCACGTACACAGGTGCTCCACAGGGCCTGCAGACCGAACGTGGGGACCGTCAACGGTTAAATCCGTGGCACCCAAAGCGCGGAGCATGTAGGCAATGTCTTGCGTCACCAAGTCTTGTTCTTCCTTTTCCTTGGCCCCCCAATGGCCCAGCGCGCCGGCAGGCCGTGTTCCCGCCAAACTCATGGTGCGGAGGTGGGAGCCGTCCCGATGCAGCAGCCATTCCGGCGAAGCGCCCATCCACGTGGTTTGTCCTTCGCGGTACAGCAAATACACCATGGCCTCCGGGTACCGATCGCACAAGGCGGCAAAGGCATCGACGGAGTCGTACGCGCTTTCCGGGGTGTGCACCACGCGTCGGGAAGTAACCACCTTGGTCAGTGCTCCGTCCCGGCAGGCGTCCACGGCGCGCTGAACCAAAAATTTGTAGGAGGATTCGTCGTGGGAAGAGCCGCCTTCCAACGGAGGCAATGCGCGGTGCGCTGCGCGCGCCCGGGTCAGTGCTTCCACGCCCTCAACCCGCTGGCCCAAGGCATAAACAGCACCCGGACCGTTGAACGGATGAACATGGAATAGAGAACCACTGCCGTTTCCCTCTACCGCACCTGAAACGGGAGCCTCCAGCGGCGCGCCCCACAGCGGTTGACCGGGTTCCCGAAGCAAGACAAAAGAGGTTTTCATGAGGGGTGTGACGCGGTTCACTGCGGATTACTTCGTCGGGTCCGATGCGGCCAGCTCCAAGATGGCATTGGTCAGGGTCGCGGTGGACACCAGCCGGCCGTGCTCGTCTTCAATGCGGATTTCCACCACGTGCGAACGCTTGCCTTGGTGCAAAAAGCGCGCCGTGCCCCGCACCGTGCCGTCTTTTACGCTGCGAACGTGGTGCGCTACCAAAGTTTGTCCCACCACGGCCTGGCGGTCCGGATGCTGCAAGGACACAAAGGAATCCGCGGAACCCAGCGTTTCCGCCAGGGCAGCCGTGGCTCCCCCGTGCAAGAGCCCCATGGGCTGATGTACCTGCGGTCCTACCGGCATTTCCGCGTGC
>CANHXZ010000113.1 GCA_947464785.1 Flavobacteriales bacterium
AATCTTGGGGCGTCAGGTGCGGCAAAAAGGACGCCGACTCCACCTGCTCCGCGCGCTGCAAGGTTCCACTGAAACCCACTACTTGAGCGTTCAGGCGTCGGGCAATATGGCGTTCAATGCCGTCAAACGCACCGCCCGCCACAAACAGAATGTTCCGCGTGTCTACCTCCACAAACTTTTGGTCCGGGTGCTTGCGCCCTCCTTGCGGCGGCACGTTCACCTTGGTTCCCTCCAGCAACTTCAGCAACGCTTGCTGCACGCCTTCCCCGGAAACGTCGCGGGTGATGGACGGATTGTCCGACTTCCGCGCAATCTTGTCGATTTCGTCGATGAACACAATGCCGCGTTGGGCAGCTTCCACGTTGTAATCCGCAGCTTGGAGCAGTCGGGTCAAAATGGTCTCCACATCCTCACCCACGTACCCGGCCTCGGTCAAAACCGTGGCGTCCACAATGGCAAAGGGGACGTCCAAAATCCGCGCGATGGTGCGGGCCAATAGGGTTTTACCCGTTCCGGTCTCGCCCACCATAATGACGTTGGACTTTTCCAGCTCCACCTCCTTGCCCTTGGGGCGGAGGATGCGCTTATAGTGGTTGTACACCGCTACGGAAAGAATCTTCTTGGCGGCCTCTTGGCCAATGACGTACTCGTCCAGGTGCGCTTTCAACGCCACCGGGCGAATGAGCTCCACATCGCCGGAAGCACCCGGGGCCTTGGCGCCGAATTCCTCCTCCACCATGGTGTGGGCCTGCTCAATACACGAATCGCAAATGTGGGCATTCAAACCCGCCACCAGCAACTGCGTCTCTTTTTTCTCCCGGCCGCAGAACGAACACAGCACCGGTTGTTTCTCCTTGGCCACGCTTAGCGGGGGTTCTTGGCGGTGAGGACCTCGTCGATCATGCCGTAGGCCTTGGCCTCTTCGGAAGTCATCCAGTAGTCACGGTCGGAATCGCGCTCCACCTCCGCAAACGGCTTGCCGCTGTGCTGCGCAATGATGTCGTACAACTCCTTCTTCAACTTCAGGATTTCCTTCAAGGTGATCTCCATGTCGGAAACCTGGCCTTCCGCTCCGCCCATGGGCTGGTGGATCATGACGCGACTGTGCTTCAAGGCAGAACGCTTGCCGTTCGCACCGGCGCACAACAAAACAGCCGCCATAGACGCTGCAATGCCCGTGCAAATGGTGGCCACGTCCGGGTTGATCACCTGCATGGTGTCGTAAATGCCCAAACCGGCGTACACGCTGCCGCCCGGTGAGTTCATGTAGATCTGAATGTCCTTCTTGGCGTCCGCACTCTCCAAAAAGAGCAATTGCGCTTGCACAATGTTGGCCACTTGGTCGTTGATGCCCGTACCCAAGAAGATGATGCGGTCCATCATCAAACGAGAGAAGACGTCCATCTGCGCCACGTTCAATTGACGCTCCTCAATGATGTAGGGCGTCAACGAACTCTTTACGTAGCCTTCCATCGTCAAGCTGGAGACTCCTTTGTCCAGTTGGGCGTACCGCTGGAACTCTTTGCCAAGATCTGAACTCATGGTTCTAATTTAGTTTGTTTTGGTGGCGACCGCCAAGAAATCTTCGTAGCTGGACTTGATTTCTTTCTTGCCGAAGTTAGCCTTAAAGAACGCACTCATTTTGTTCTGCAGCACCTGCTCAGACATTTGCTCGGCCTGTTCGCGGTTCTTCAACAAATTCAGTGCCACCTTCTCTACCTCTTCTCCGGGAAGTGCTTGGCCAAACTGCATCATGCGCTCGTTGACCATGGCCACGGCGTACTCCACCAATTCTTCCTTGTGCACGTGCAGGTGGTGTTCGCGAACCAACTTGCCCTCAATCAACTGCCAGCGCATGCCCTTCTCCATGGAAGGCCATTGGGTTTCCACTTCTTCCGCGGACAAGGGCTTTTCAGCGCCTTGCTGCAACCACTTTTTCAAGAAAGCCACCGGGAGTTCCATTTTGGTATCCATCAAGTGGGCGCTCGCGGTGTTGAAGAAGTGAATGTCCGCGTCGCGCACGTACACTGCTTCCAATTCCGCCTGAATCTTGCCGCGCAACTCTTCCTCGGAAGACACCGCGCCCGGGCCAAAAATCTTGTCGAAAAATTCCTGGTCCATGGTGGCCGGCTCCATGCGGTATACGGACTTCAATTCAAATTCAAAACGGCCGGTGCTGGATCCCAATTCGTCTGCCGTGCAGCCCAAAACCGTTTCCAAACGGAAATCGGAGGCAAAGGTCTTACCCGTTTCCAAGTGAACTTTGTCGCCGTTGGCCGCTGCCACCAATGCCTTTAGGATCTTTTTGTCGGCCACCACCGTGCCCGCAAAGCGTCCGTCTTTGCTCAATCCACCCTCCACGGGCGTACCGGCTTCGTCTACCTCGGTGAATTGGCCGTAGAACAAATCGTCCTCAACCGCTTTCTCCGGGCTGGACAACTTGCCGTAGCGCTTGCGCAAGGAATCTACCTCGTCGTCTACAACTTTCTTGGAAACTTCCACCACGTAGTAGGGAAGCTTCACTTTCTCGCTCATGTCCAAGGCAAACTCCGGCGCCAAACCCACTTCAAAATGAAACTCCAAGGTGGAAGCATTCCAGTCCAAACCTTGCTGGGGAATGGGCAGTGGTTGACCCAACAAATCCAACTTTTCCTTTTCCATGAAGTTGTACAGCTCATCCTGCAGCAACTTATTGACCTCGTCCACCCGCATCGCCATGCCGTACTGGCGTTCAATCATGGCCATAGGGGCCATGCCCGGACGGAAGCCCGGAATGCGCGCTGTTTTGCGGTAGTGTTGCAAAGCCGCGGCAACTTTGGGGGCGTAGTCCGCCTGATCCATAGCAACGGTGATCGTGGCCTCTGAGGCCTTTCCTTTCTGCAGGGTAACGTTCATGGGGATGAAATTAAGGGTGCAAAGGTACGGCATCCCTGATTTACCTTTAGCGCATGCGGAAACTCCTCTTTATACTTCTTTTGTGCGGCCCGACTGCCGCCGTTTGGAGCCAATCCCGGCCCGTGGTGCCCACCACGTTGGTGGTGGAAACCAAGGAATTGATGGCCCTTCAAGATTCGGTTCGCCTCCACCGCATGGCTCGGCGCGAAGCGGAGCACCAGCGAGACAGCCTACTGACCCTGGTGGCCCAATGGCGCGCAATGCAGCCCACGGGCATTGATCCTGCGGCGAGCAAACGCACAGCGGTAGGCGAAGAGGTCATTCAGAATAAGTCGGTGACCACCGCAACTAACGAACCAAAAAATACACCTGCAACCTCGGCCTATTGGGTAGTAGTGGGCGGCTCGCCCAATGCGGTAGAAGCCGCGCAAATGGCGAAATCGTACTCGCGCCCTCCGTTTCAAGCGGTTGTGGTTCAAGCACCCAGCGGAATACACCGCGTTTGCTGGGGTCCGTTTACAGACGAAAAAACCGCATTGGACGTACTCCGCGACGCTCGTCAAATCCGGCCCGACGCCTGGTACTGGCACCAACTGGAGTAAGCCCCAACATTTCCTTTTGGGCTACAAAATGCAAAAACCCGCCGAAGCGGGTTTTGTGCGCGAAGAGGGACTCGAACCCTCACATCCTTACGGACACTAGATCCTGAGTCTAGCCTGTCTACCAATTTCAGCACTCGCGCTCAGGGTCGGCAAAGATACACTAAGGCGCGGAAACGTCAATAGCAGGATGTCGGAATAAACGTCTGGATGTTTTCAGAATTTGCAACCGTCCCTATTTACACCGGGCGTAAATTGTTCCGCATACCGTGTTTATTTACTCCATGAACTACCGACTCACTTGGGCGGCAACCGCCCTCCTGCTCTCCCTATGCTCCTTACGGGCTCAATTGTCCGTGTCCGGCTGTACCGGCAACGCTTCGTTGGGCGGCACCTGTTCCTACACCGTAAGTGGGGCCAACGGCGCCTCCATCCTTTGGTCGGTAACCAACGGACAATTTGAAATTCCCAACCAACCCGGATTCACCCCCATCTCCTACTTGACCACCGATACAACCCTAACGGTCCGGTTCACCAAAGGGCCTGCGTGGGATGCCGGGCAAGCAGTGATCACCGCCACCGCAAACGGACAGTCCGCCTCCCTGCAAACCAGCTACGCCTGCTACGGCCCCCTGCAACTAACTGTTTTGGCCGATACGGTGCGCGGTGTTGAGGGGCAGCCCGTGCGCATGAGCGCACAGTTGGACGGCACATGGTTGGCTCAATTCCCCACCGGCAACATCAGTTACCTTCCGCATTCCTGGGAAGGTCGCGCGCCGGGAGACACCCTTTGGCAAACCGTGAGCTCCCGCGGGCAAAACGACGCAACCTCCGTTCTCTCTGGCTGGTTCAACGGACACCAGTATCTGGATTCCGCAAACAATTCCAGCAACTTCAGCCACCTGTGGCTGCTGGCCCCCTCCATCGCTTTCCACGGTTGGGAATTCCGAAAAACTACCCAGCGGTGCAAAAACACCCTTCTGGTGAGCTCCTCTAACACCATTCTTCAACTTTCCGGACTGGGAACGGAGTCCTTGGAACCCCTGACGGTTCGCGCCTGGTTTGCCGATAATGAACTGCACCTACAAGGAATTGACCCATCTGCACGTTGGAAATTGCACGCCGCAGACGGAAGATCTTGGGCCTTGAACGAACCCAATGCTGCGGAAGAATCCAACGGAGAAAAAAGCATTTGGTTGCTCCCAAATCTACCGCCCGGATTTTACTTCCTCACGGACGAGTCCGGACGGAACGCCGTCAAGATCGTGCGTTAATTGGGGCGCCGTGGACACCCAACAAAAAGGCCGATCGCTGCGCGATCGGCCTTTTTGTTGACCCAATTTTCTAAGAGCCACTCATGGGACTCGAACCCACGACCCTCGCATTACGAATGCGATGCTCTACCAACTGAGCTAAAGTGGCGATAAGGGCGCAAACTTACTTCAGGAATTCGACTTCTCCAAAGCTTCCACGCGCGCTTCCAGGCGCGCCAGGGCCCGCTGCATAACGCTAAAAACAGACAACAAGAGGACCACGGTGACGAGGCCAGCGCCGGCCAAAACAAGAGAAAGAGTGTTCATGGGCAGAACCTTTACGGGGAT
>CANHXZ010000114.1 GCA_947464785.1 Flavobacteriales bacterium
CAATCGATCCTAAACCGAATACCGTGTTTACCCCCTACCAAATCCGCTCCATCGAGCAATACCAAACGGCTTACGCCCAAAGCGTTGAAAAACCGGAGGAGTTCTGGGCCAACATTGCCGAACACTTCGTGTGGCGCAAAAAATGGGACCGGGTGTTGAACTGGAACTTTAAGGAACCCAAGATTGAATGGTTTCCGGGCGCCAAATTGAATATTACCGAAAACTGCTTGGACCGGCATTTGGCTACCAAGGGGGATCAACCGGCCTTGGTGTTTGAGCCCAACGATCCCGAGGACCAGCACCGGGTACTGACGTACAAAGAGTTGCACTTTAAGGTGATGCAATTCGCCAACGTACTCAAGGACAATGGTATAAAGAAAGGCGACCGCGTGTGCTTGTACATGGGCATGGTTCCCGAGTTGGCGATTGCGGTTTTGGCTTGTGCTCGCATCGGTGCCGTTCATTCGGTTGTATTCGGTGGATTTTCCGCCCAGTCCATAGCGGACCGCATCCAAGACGCCCAAGCTTGTGCCGTCATCACCCAAGACGGTGCGCTTCGGGGCAATAAAATCATCCCTTTAAAAAGCGTCGTCGACGATGCTTTGATGGCATGCCCCACGGTAAAACGCGTGATCGTGGCCACACACTCCCGGGTTCCGGTGTCCATGCTCAAGGGCCGCGATTGCTGGTGGGAAGACGAAATCAAAAAAGTAGAAACCCAAGGAAATCCGTTTTGTCCGGCGGAAGAAATGGACGCGGAAGACCTCCTCTTCATCCTGTACACGTCCGGCTCAACGGGCAAGCCCAAGGGGGTGGTGCACACCTGCGGGGGGTACATGGTCTGGGCCAACTACACGTTTGTCAACGTTTTTCAGTACCAACGCGGTTGGACCCACTTTTGCACGGCAGACATCGGTTGGATCACCGGGCACACCTACATTTTGTACGGTCCATTGAGTGCGGGCGCCACCTCGTTGATGTTTGAAGGAATACCCACTTGGCCCGACGCCGGTCGGTTTTGGGACATCGTTGAAAAGCATCGAGTGGACATCTTGTACACCGCCCCCACGGCCATCCGCAGCCTCATGGCCTTTGGCGACGCCCCCTTGGCAGGCAAAAAACTCGATTCCCTCAAGGTACTGGGAACCGTCGGCGAGCCCATCAACCAAGAGGCGTGGCACTGGTACGACGAACGGGTTGGTAAAAAACAGTGTCCCATCGTGGATACTTGGTGGCAAACCGAGACCGGAGGGGTACTCATCAGCAATTTGGCCGGGGTGACCCCATCAAAACCCACCTTCGCCACGTACCCGCTCCCGGGCGTCCAGCCGGTATTGGTCGACGAAAACGGCAATGAGCTGGAGGGAAACAACGTCAGCGGGAACCTTTGCATCAAATTCCCGTGGCCCGGAATCCTGCGCACCACCTACGGCGACCACGAACGCTGCCGTCAAAACTATTTTTCTACGTACGACAACCTCTATTTCACGGGCGACGGCTGTTTGCGGGACGAAGAAGGCAGGTACCGCATCACCGGCCGCGTGGACGACGTCCTCAACGTTTCCGGGCACCGCATCGGTACGGCTGAGGTAGAGAACGCCATCAACATGCACGCAGGGGTGGTGGAAAGTGCGGTAGTGGGCTACCCGCACCCCATCAAAGGCCAAGGCATTTACGCGTACGTGATCTTCAACGGGATGCACGAAGATGAAGAATTGACGCGGCAAGACATCCACCAAACCGTGGCGCGAATTATTGGTGCTATAGCCAAGCCAGACAAAATTCAGTTTGTGGAAGGTTTGCCCAAGACCCGCTCCGGAAAGATCATGCGTCGCATTTTGCGAAAAATTGCCGAGGGCGAATTGGAAAACTTGGGAGACACCACCACATTGTTGGATCCCTCCGTGGTAGCGGAGATTCAAAAAGGCAGGTTGGTTTAAATCCTGTTGTTGGTGTTGCGTTTTTCTTAGGCCGAGATCTTTCGGCCTGAAAAAGCAAAATGCCGCACCCGTTTGGGTGCGGCATTTTGCAAATGATATCGTCTGATTTTCTAAAGTTCGTTGCGCAAAGTTTCCCAAGTTTGGCCCTCCGGCAGGCCTTGGGGGAAGCGCGCGAAGCGCGCTGACTCGCTTACCGAAACTTCCATGCGGTATTCGCCCAAGTCGTGGGCCAAGGTTCCGTTGATCCAGAGCAGATTGACGGGAGCGGTCACGAATGCAGCGAACAAATGGAAAAAGACCGACACGTAGGAGGCCGTGGCCAATCGCCGCATGGGTACGGTGTTGTTCTGCGCAAAAATGATGTGCATTTTTTCAATTTCGGATCGCTTGATGCGCGTAAGGGTTGGCGCCACCCGAGGACCCGAACTGGAGGAGTAAGGTGACAAGAGGTACACACGTTTGTCGTCCACCGCAATGAGTTCCCCCACTAATTTAACGCCAAATCCTTGATACACCACCGCCAACGCGCCTTGGGGGGAACGTTGAACGTCGGAGGACATCGGCAAGCGACTGGCTTCTTTCATTTCCAAAGGAGCCGTGCAACTGCTGGTGCCAAACACGAGCGCCGCCAGCAACGGTGCGGCTATGGGCCGGATGCATCGATAAAGTGAACGTAGAGTAAGGTTAGTTTCCATGGCTTAAATTCAAAGGGTTAGAGTATTGTTTGGTAGACCAAAAAACTTCCTCCATGGCACCCTCTACGGCCTTGAATTCCGGGGCGACTTGTTTTAAATACTGTTCCGGGCGGTAGACCATTTGTGCAAACTTGCTCAGATCTCGGTACCCCAACCAACTTTGTCTGGACCACTCCAAGTAGTACCCCTCGGATTCCAAAAAAAGTGCGGTTCGTCCGGAGGGAAGATCGCCCGCAAACGTTTGGAGGTAGGTGGTGCCCGGTAGGTTGACGCGAGCCGCAGCGGCACCGGGGGAGTTGGGTTTTGCAAGGGGTTGTGCTAGGGCGTGGGGAAGCGCAGGAACAGAACCGTCGGGCCCCGTGGAAGGGACGGGGGTCATCAAAATGGGGGAGGCCTCCTCGTTCAAAACAGAAAGTGCCACGCGGTCCAGTCGCCACGAACCTTGTGCGGCGCGCATGCGCAGGCGGATTTCTCCGTTGTGCGCGGCGAAGGCGGGAAGAGGCAGGGTTTGAGCGTTGATGGCAATGGGGCCGGTCTCGTGGAATCGATCCACATATACCCATTCCTGCGATTGATGGTTCCAGTACTCTACCTCCAAACCGCCTAGCGCGCGCCCAATGCCGGTCTCAAAAGAAAGCGGATTCACCGCGCGCGGCGAACGCTCTGCCCGCGCCAGGTAGTGAGCGTAGTCCGTTCCCAAGTAGCCGATGGCGCTGTACATCAGAAAGGTTGTGACAAAAGACTGCCGAAAATCCACCGAAACCCCCAAGGGCGTGCGTCCGTCCCACTGGCGTGCGTCAAACGAAAACTCGAACATTTCCTTTTGCGCCAAATTTTCCGCGCTGGCGGGATGCCACCGCTCCCGTCCGTCGCGCGCAACGACCCAGTCGGTGATGTCTCCCTCTTGTGCGGTTGCGTGCTGCAGAGGAAGCTCCTGTCTGCTGCGGTAAAAACGCTTGTTGGTTCCTTGGAGCGCTTTCTCGCCCGCAGCCAGAGGAAGAGCGTGCAGGTGCAGTCCTTGGATGACGTGTGTTTCTAGAGCTTCGTTTTTAACCGTTAGGGAAACGGTACCGTTCTTTACCTCGCGGGTGCCCAAGTAATCCACGTCTGCGTAGGCGGCAGAGGGGAGGAGGGCGTTGGAAAATCCTTCGGCGTCCGCGCCCCGAACGTCCGTGGAATCGTCGAGGTAAAAAGTGGGACACGATCCAAAACAGGCCTTTTCCACGGTGAAGCAAATGATGCCTTGAGCTACGTCTGCTACAAACAGAACGGTCATGGAGGCCATGCGCAGGGTGCTGTTGGAGGGAAGTGGGCGGTTCGTTTCAAACAGGGAAACGTCTGCCCAAGCAACCGAATCCTGGGGTCCTACGAGCCGACGGTCCAAGCCGTAGTTCAAGGCAGAGCCGCGCACGAGCGAACGTTCTTCGTCCAGCCACCAAGAATCTGTGAAAACCAGTACGTGGCCGTTTTTCAAATGTGCCTTGAGGTAGGGGGAACCCGTGGGTTGTGCCGCCTGCATCAAACTGCGGGGTTGCGTGTTCTTGGCCGAAGGGGTGGCTTTCTTGGTTTCCAGCTGCGGATACTCCTTTTTGAGCTCGTCCACATTGGCGTAGGACTTCTTAAAATCAGACAAATAGCCTCCGTTGGTGATGGTGCACTGGGTGCAGGCCAGGAGGAGAGTCGATAGGGCTAAAAGTTTGGGGATGTGTCTGATCATGGGGGAACAAATTACATGCTTAATTTAAGTCGATTTTTAATAGAGTCATTTGCAATTTCTGCAACAACCTCATTCACTTTAAATACAAATTGCAAATTCAGCCAACCAATATCCGACCTGATTCAGCAAGAACTAGACGGCTACAACCTATATTTGGCGAAACGAACCTTTAAAACAACCCCTATGCGATTAACCAAACTTTTGGGTCTGCTGCTTCCCGCAGTCCTTTTGGCCGCCTGTTCTGGCCAGCAAGAAACCGTTCCCATTGAGCTGAACGACCTCGAATTTACTTTGGAAGGTCCTTTGTTTGAAGGTCCCAACCAAGGTCAGTACGTGGTTCAAGTGGACTTGCCTGCTCTTTTGGGTGCAGACGATTTGGAGGTGCGTTCCGCACGCTTGAGTTCGGCCACTGTAGTTCCCAATGATTCGCTTGGTTTTGCCAACGTTCGTTCGTTCGTGCTCAGTTTGGCTTCTGACAATCCGGAAGTTGGTATGGTTGAAGCTGCATTTTTGAATCCTTTGGGCGACGCCGCAACGCAGGCTGAGCTTTCCGTATCCAAAGAGGCAGACGCTACTGCATTCTTCCAAGGCAGCACGTTCTACCTCGTTTTGGATGCCGATTTAGCGGCCGATTTTGAAGGGAACCGCTCCTTCAAAGCAAATTTGGTTTTTGATGTTGTAACCAAATAAAATTCAA
>CANHXZ010000115.1 GCA_947464785.1 Flavobacteriales bacterium
CGACCCCGTCACGGACTGGGTGGTGGTGGGCTACCGCAACGGCAATTTGGACTTGATCCGGAACGAGAAGATTGTCAACGTGCCGGAATTGGTGCGTTCTTCCCTCTACCCGGGCAAAAAGAAGGTCAACCACATCCACTGCGGAGCCCCGGGAACGCCCCGCGCCGGACGCGCCTTGCTGTCCACGGATTTTGGGATAGTGGAATTGAATTTGGCAACGCAGTTGGTGGTGGGAACCTACTTGGTGGGCCCCAACGCCCAGGAAGCAGTAGTGTACGGCACCAGCACCCGGGCAGACTCCGTTTGGGTGGCCACGGGCCAAGGTTTGGTGGCCGCCGCGCAATCAGATCCCTGGTACGATCCGTCGGTTTGGCACCGACACGCCCAATGGGAAGGACAAGTGGTGCAACTCGTTGCGGCCCATCCATTGGCCGCGGATCCCCAGTTGGCCGTAGGCGTGCCCACCGCAGCGGGCGACTCCTTATCCATCCGGCGAAACGGCCAATGGCGCACGGTGGACGACGGATTGGACATCCCCTCCTCTTTGTACCAAATTGTTCCCCAAGGCGCTGGATTTTGGGTGGCGCGTTCGTTTGACGTGTTGGAAGTGCTTCCCGGAGCCGGAACCGCGTGGCAAACGAGCCCCATCATGTCCCCCGGCACCGGCAACAACGCCGGATTCCGGCCCCGAGGGTTGGTTTGGGACGCGCAACGCCAAATTTTGTGGACGGCCAACAGTTTTCGCGGTCTTACGTTCAAGGACAACCCCACCTACGCGCAACACCGGGTACCGTCGGGCCCGCCCACCGGAAACGTGTACCGCATGGCTTCGCCGGGAGACAAGCTCTACGTGGCTCCGGGCTCCCTGGACGCTACGTGGACGGCGCAGTTCAACAACGACGGCCTGTTTGTCTTCACCGGAGGACGGTGGTCTGCCCGGCAAGACGCCAACGTGGACAACGCCAAGGATCTGGTGGCGGTAGCGATAGATCCCACGGACACTTCCCACGTGTACTTGGGCAGCTGGGGCAAGGGCGTGGTTCACTTGCACAACGGGCAGTTTGTGGAGCGCTGGGACGCCACCAACAGTCCGCTGGGGCCGGCGCTGGCCTCCACTTCCAACGACGTGCGCGTGGGCGGACTGACCTTTGCGCAAGACGGAACCCTTTGGGCCACCGCCTCTTTGGCCAACAACAACCTCTACAAACGAACCCCAGACGGCACCTGGACGGCCTACAATTTGGGCCAGTTCAGCGGCGAAGCCATCAAGGACCTCGCCCTGGACGAGGACGGCAGGGTTTGGATGATCAGCCGCACCAAAGGCATCGTTTGCGCGGAGGTCGACGGTTCCTCCGTGCAGGTGCGCCGCATCACTTCCGGTGCTGGGGACGGCAATTTGCCCAGTCCGGACGTTCAGGCACTGGCGTTTGACCTGGACGGGGAGTTATGGGTAGGCACCACCGACGGATTGGCCGTGATCTACACGCCGTACAACGTGTTCAAACCGGGCCGATCCATTGACGCGCAGCCGATTTTGCGCGAGGAGAACGGCGTGGTTCAAAAGGTTTTAGGCTCCGAGCGCATTTCCTGCATTGCCGTGGACGGCGGCAACCGAAAGTGGGTAGGAACGCAGTCCGGCGGGCTCTTTTTGTTGAGCCCGGACGGGCTGGAGGAGTTGATGCACCTGACGTCCACCAACTCTCCCATGCTGTCGGACCGCATCACTTCTTTGGCCATTGACCCCGTTACCGGAGAGGTGTTCATGGGCACGGACCGCGGCCTTCAGTCCTTCCGCGCCGGCGCTACCGAGGGCGGCGAAACGTTTGGCGACGTGGTGGCCTTCCCCAACCCCGTACCTCCGGACTACACCGGCCCCATTTCGGTGCGCGGGCTCAAAGCCAACGTTCGCTGCAAGATCACGGACCGCTCCGGCCGCTTGGTTTTTGAAGCAACCGCGTGGGGCGGCACCTTGGTTTGGCCCGGAAATACGCTCAACGGAGACCCGGCTCCCGCCGGAATCTACCAAGTCTACGCCACGGACGACTTGGGCACAGACACCCACGTGGCCACCGTTGCTGTTGCCCGCCACGGGCGCTGACCATGAGTCCGCTGGAAAAATGCAATTTGCTGGTATTGGGGGTTTTTGCCTCTGGTGAACACGCCAAAGTAGTACATGCCTACACGGACCGATTTGGCCTGCAACGCTACTACCTCTACGGCACCCACAGCAAGCGAGCTCCGGTGCGCCCGGCCCACCTGCTGCCCTTGACTTTTTTGGAAGCCGTCGTTACCCGAAAGGGCAAGGGACAACTGGAAAACATCCAAGAGGTGCGCGCTTTAGACTCCGCAGCGCCCCGCCATCCCTTGACGCAATCCGTCGCTCTTTTGGTGGCGGAAATTTGGTCCAGCGCCCTGCAAGAGGGCGAATCGGACGAAGGATTTTTCGCCGACGCCTTGTTGTGGCGCGCCGCTTTGGTGGCTTCTGAGCCCCCATCGCCCATGGCGGTGGTGGAGGCCCTTTTGCTGTTGCTGGAGCACTTGGGATTGGGCTGCACGCCCCCGCCCGCTTTGCTTTGGATGGATCTGCGCGAAGGACAATTCGGAACCCACCCCCCGGTGCATCCGGATGTTTTGGAGCCGGAGGTGGTTCAGGCTTGGGGACGTTGGTTGGCGGAAGGTCAGGCGCCGGGACAGCCGCAGCGCGGCCAATGGGTAGACGGCCTGATTCGCTATTTGGAAGTACAATTGCCCAACTTCAAACCGCCTCGGAGCTTGCCCGTTTTGCGGTCCCTCCTGGAATAAAACGGCGTACGAAACTCGTCGAGATTACTTCCCTCTGCGGAACTTGGCCCCGCGCAACGTAGTTTCAAATTCCAACAAGGTCAGCCGTTTGGGGGTTCCGGGGGAGTACACCAGTGCATTCAAGGCGTACACATAACCCCCAGCGGAATCACCCACCGCGTAAGACAAAAACGGTCCGCCCATGAAATCGCCGTAGGTTCGCCACAGTCCGCGGGTTTCCACCGCGGGAAGACCGTCGACTTGGGTGGGTTTGAGCGTGGGCGCCAGGCGCATTTCGGTGGCCATGTAGGACTCCGGCTGTCCGCCTTCAAAGTGCCGCTTCAGGAGCGTGTCCCGCGTGGATTGTATCCGATTGCGCCACTCCGGGGTCCATCGGGACCGGGAACACATTAAAAACTGCGTCGTTTTTTTACCGTCCAAGCGCAAAATGACGAGGGTGTCTTTGGCCAACGTCACACCAAACCCGGAAGGAACCTGCAATTGATTCAAACCCAACGTTTTAAGCTCTTCCGGCATCGGTTGGGCAGATTCTTTCAAACGCCCCGCCAGTGCAGCGCGGTCGTGCTCGCCAAACCACTGCTCCAGACGCGATTGTTCCCGTTTCAATAATTCGGGAAAATCAGCGGCACGCGCAGCCACCACGGTTACCACCAGTTGAGGACTGGCCCAAACGTCGTAGGCACGGTATACCCCCACGGAATCCGGCTGCACCACCAACCGCAGCAACGCCTTGCTCCGCTGTACCAGCGGCTTGAAAGCGGCGTGCGGAATGCGCGTCAACTTGTACTTCGGCTCGGATTGCGGCAATCCGTCCATGGGGCCGCCCAAGGTTTCCGCCACCACCAAACCGGTTCCGCCAAACCAAACCGAGTCGTCCGCCACCACCAGCAGCTCTCCGGGAGAACCGTTGCTGTCCGGCAAAATGCGTTCGTTGGAAGAGGAAGTGTCGCAACCCACGACTGCAAATAAGCCCCACACAACCAGTGCGTTGCGCACTGCGCGCTTCGTTCCGTACTTCATCACCGCTTGATTTTTAAACGCTGGCCAATATCGATGCGCTCGCCTTTGAGGCCGTTCCAGGCTTGGATTTCTTTCACCGTTACGCCGTAGCGCCGGGACAAGGCGCTCAGCGTATCACCACTCCGGACGGTGTGGGTCCGGATAGTGGGCGTGGGTGCCGCGGGCTTGGGCACCGCGGCGGGTGCCGCGATGGCCAGGGGCTCCAGGGCGTAAATGGAATCCTCCAAGGCAATGAACAACTGAGCAGCTTCACGAGGCAGTACCGCGTGGTAGGCGTGTCCGCCCGGCTGCGGCGCGGGAATTTGCCGGAATCGGTACGCAGGATTGAGGTCCGCCAACACTTCCTCGTCCACGCGCAACGTTTTGCTGAGCACGGCCAAGGACAGCCCTTTTTTGATGTCTACGGTGTCCAGTTGGTCGTACCGGAAGGGGGGCTCTTGGGCGGGGAGTTGCAGATCCTGAGCGTATTCCATCACGTAGACCAACGCAATAAATCCCGGAACGTAGCCGGACGTGGTTTTGGGCAAATAAGGGCGCAGCGCCCAGTAGTCCCGAATGCCGCCGCTTCGTTGGATGGCCTTGGCCACGTTTCCCGGGCCGCTGTTGTACGCCGCCAGCACCAAGTTCCAATCCCCAAAAATGCGGTAGAGTTCCTTCAAATAGCGTGCGGCCGTTTCCGTGCTCTTGATGGGGTCCGCGCGCTCATCAATAAACCCGTTGATTTCCAGCCCCTTCATTTTGGCGGTGCTGTACATGAACTGCCACAGCCCCTTCGCGCCGGCAGGGCTCTGGGCTCTGGGGTCCAAAGCACTTTCAATTACCGCTAAGTACTTCAATTCTAATGGAATGCCGTGCTTGGTAAAGATTTTATCGATCAGCGGAAAATAGTAGGCGCTGCGTCCCAAAACCCGGCTGATCAGCGCGGTGCGGCGCTTGGTGTACAGGTCAATGTAGTTTTTGACGTGGTGGTTGTACACCAAAGGAAAGGCGGTGCGCTCGTCCAAAACCCGCAAGCGGTATTGGATCAGCGAATCCGACGGTGCGGTGCGAACGGCGGCTTGTTCCAGGGTGCTGTCCAAGGCAGCGAGTCCCGGCTCCAGAGCCTCTGTTGGAACGCTCTTGACCGTATCCAACTCCTCTTGCGCCCAGAGCACAGGGCCCAGGAGGAAGGCCGACAGCACTCCCGCGAACCGCCAGCCCCAACCCATCTTCAGTGGGC
>CANHXZ010000116.1 GCA_947464785.1 Flavobacteriales bacterium
AAACACAACGTTCCGTTTGTGCCGGCCAACAATGCGTTCTATTTGGATCGATCCGAGGCCGAAGCGCACGATATCTTGCTGTGCGTCAAGGATTCTGAAAAGAAATCAACGCCCATTGGGCGCGGACGCGGATTCCGGTACGGCATGCCCAACGATCGGTTCCACATGACCACTACGGCTGAAATGCGGGCCACCTTTTCCGACGTACCGGAAGGTTTTCTGCATTTGGCCGCCTTGTTGGATCGCGTGGAAACGTACTCTCTGGCGCGCGAAGTTCTGCTCCCAAAGTTTGACATTCCTACGGAGTTTGAGTCTGCCGAAGATGCGGTGGACGGCGGAAAACGCGGGGAGAATGCCTATTTGCGTCATTTGACCTACGTAGGAGCCAAACGCCGCTACGGCGAATCCTTGTCCGACGAGGTACGCGAGCGTCTGGATTTTGAGTTGGCCACCATCGAAAAGACCGGTTATCCGGGCTACTTCTTGATCGTACAAGACTTCTGTGCTGCGGCTCGGGGTATGGGCGTCAGCGTGGGGCCGGGCCGGGGAAGTGCGGCGGGTTCGGCCGTGGCGTACTGCATTGGCATCACCAACGTTGACCCCATTCGGTACGACCTCCTGTTCGAACGTTTCTTGAATCCGGACCGCGTATCCTTGCCGGATATCGATATTGATTTCGACGATCGGGGCCGCGATCGGGTCATTCAGTACGTTATTGATAAGTACGGTTCCAGTCAGGTGGCGCAGATCATTACCTACGGATCCATGGCCGCGAAGAGTTCCATCAAGGACACCGCGCGCGTTTTGGATTTGTCTTTTGCCGACGCGGACAAGCTGACCAAAAGCATGCCGGACGGCAAGAGTTTGCTGGAAATTTTGACCGTAGACGACAAAAAACTGCGTGAATCCTTGCGTCAAGAGGATTATGCCAAGGCCCTGGAATTGCGCCGAATGGCGGAGGAGCCGGGCACCATGGAAGCCGAAGCGCTGCGCCAAGCCCAGGTTTTGGAGGGGTCCCTTCGAAATACCGGCATCCACGCGTGCGGCGTCATCATCACGCCCACAGACATTCGCGAGTTGATTCCGGTGGCCACGGCCAAGGACAGCGCCATGTGGTGCACCCAGTTCGACAACGCCGTGGTGGAGAGTGCAGGACTGCTCAAAATGGACTTTTTGGGCTTAAAAACCCTGACGCTCCTCAAAGATGCCGTGGAGTTGATTCAAAAAAGGCACGGAATTGCGCTGGATTTGGAAACCATTCCCATCGACGACGCCGCCACGTACGCCTTGTTTCAACGGGGAGACACCGTCGGTATATTTCAGTACGAATCCGCCGGAATGCAGAAGCACCTGCGGGACCTCAAGCCTACGGTTTTTGAGGACTTGATTGCCATGAACGCCCTCTACCGACCGGGTCCGTTGGAATACATTCCCGCCTTCATTCGACGCAAACACGGTACCGAGCCCATCTCGTACGACTTGCCGGACATGCAGGAATTCCTGGAGGAAACCTACGGAATCACGGTCTACCAGGAGCAGGTCATGCGTCTGTCCCAAAAGTTGGCGGGATTTTCCAAGGGCGAGGCCGACGTCCTGCGCAAGGCCATGGGCAAGAAAGACGCTGCTTTGTTGGCCAAGCTGAAGCCCAAGTTCTTGGAGGGCGGCAAGGAGCGCAACCATCCGGAGCTGGTTTTGGATAAAGTCTGGAAAGACTGGGAAGCGTTCGCCTCCTATGCATTCAACAAATCGCACTCCACTTGCTACGCTTGGGTAGCCTACCAAACCGCGTTCCTCAAGGCCAATTATCCGGCCGAATACATGGCCGCCGTGTTGACCAACAACATGGACGACATCAAGCAGGTGACGTTCTTCATGGACGAGTCGCGCCGCATAAAAATCCCGGTTTTGGGCCCGGACGTCAACGAGTCCATTCTACCGTTTACGGTCAACGCCCAAGGGGCCATTCGTTTTGGTTTGGGCGGAATGCGCGGCGTGGGCGAGGGAGCCGTGGATCACTTGGTGCGTGTTCGCACGGAGACGGGTCCTTTTACCTCCTTATTCGATTTGGTCAAGCGGGTAGACCTTCGGGCCATCAACAAAGGAACCATGGAGGCCTTGGCTGCCGGTGGTGCCCTGGATTCCTTGCCCGGAACCCACCGCGGTCATTTCTTCTACGAGGAGTCGGACGGAAAGCCCTATTTGGAAAAAGTTCGCCGCTACGGCCAGATGTTCCAAGACGACGCCGGCAGCAGCCAGGTTTCCCTTTTTGGCGAGGCCAGTGAAGTGGTCTTGGAAGAGCCAACGATTCCGGACGTGCCCATCCCCAACCCCTTACTCGTCTTGAAGAAGGAGAAGGAAATCAATGGCGTATACATTTCCGCCCACCCGTTGGATCAGTTCAAGTACGAAATGGCCCATTTTGTGCGGAACCGTGCGGCGGAATTGAACCCCCACGAGGCCTTTGTGAACGGTGCCGGTTTCCGGGATTTCACCGTCGCGGGGATGGTGAACCAGGCCGCCTCGCGCACCACCAAAACGGGCCGTCAAATGGGTTCGTTTGTTTTGGAAGACAAGGAAGGGTCGGTAGAAATTGTGCTTTTTGGGGAAGACTACCTCAAATTCAGCCATTTTTTGGTAGACGATCAACTGTTGTTTGTTCGCGGCCGCGTGCAGAAGCCCAATTGGGGGCCTAAGGACGGTCCCGCGCGCTACGTGATCCAGGTAATCGAGATGAAATTGCTGGCCGACGTCTTGAACACGGCCCAAAAAATGGAAATTACGTTGGATTTGCATCAATTGACTCCCGCTAAGCTGAGCGAAATGCACCGGATATTTTCCGCTCATTCGGGAGACAAGCGCATTACTTTTCGCATCCAGGAAGGTGAGCAAGGGGTGCGGATTTTGGGCAAGAGCCGCACCCTCCGGGTGCGCTTGGAACGACCTTTGCTGGAAGCCTTGGAGTCCCTACTGGGCGAACAGGCCATTAAACTATTCGCGTGATGAAGAAAATTTGGACCCACCCACGGGTGCAAGCCCCGGGGTTGCTTTTGGCTGTTTTAATGGGAATGGGCTTGTTCGGTTTTGCGGGCGAACTGAAGGCACAAGCAAACAACTCCGTGGACGCCCAAGGCAAGAAGCACGGAGCGTGGGTGAAGTACCACGAAGGAGGCAAGGTCATGCGCTACCAAGGCCAGTTCCAGCACGGCACGCCGGTGGGGAATTGGACGTATTTGCACCCCAACGGACAGAAAATGGCCGAAATGCGCTACCGCGGTGCTACCGGGGCGTGCAAAGCCACGGAATACACGGAAGAGGGTAAAAAAGCGGCCGTTGGGGTGTACGCAGGTCCCAACCAAAAGGACAGCACCTGGACCTACTACCGTCCGGACGGATCCGTGGTATCGCGTGAAAACTACGCCAAGGGACAGCCCGTTGGGGTGTGGATCGCCTACCACGCCAACGGCAAAACCGCAGACGAAACCCGCTACGCGGGCGGCGTCCGCAACGGCCCCTTCGCCTCCTTCACGGAAGACGGCAAGCCGCGCGTTCGGTGCACCTACCTAAAAGGCACGCTGGACGGGCTCTACGAGTCCTTCGACGCCAACGGAAAGCTTCGGTTCAAAGGGACGTATGCAAAAGGTTTGAAAACAGGTGTTTGGATCTATTTTGAGGACGGAAGAACGGTCCGCTTGGAAACCTACAAAGGCGGTCGTCTGATCAAAACCGAAAACCGCTGATGGCGCGCGTGGTGGTAGGCCTTTCCGGAGGCGTGGACAGTTCCTTGGCGGCGGCGTTGCTCTTGGAGCAGGGCCACGAGGTCATTGGTTTGTTCATGCGCAACTGGAACGACGCCTCCGTCACCTTAGAGGCGGAGTGTCCGTGGATTGAAGATTCCAACGACGCCCTCTTGGTCGCCGAACACCTGGGCATTCCCTTTCAGGTTATGGACCTCAGCGGACCGTACAAGGAGCGCATTGTGGACACCATGTTTGCGGAGTACCAGGCCGGGAGAACGCCCAATCCGGACGTCTTGTGCAACCGCGAAATCAAGTTTGACTTGTTTTTGGAGGCGGCGCTTCAGTTGGGTGCAGATTATGTGGCCACCGGCCATTATGCCCGACGTCGGGATCTTCCCAACGGCGAGATTGCCTTGTTGGCCGGACGCGACCCCAACAAAGATCAAAGCTACTTTTTGTGTCAGTTGAACCAAGCCCAGTTGTCCAAAGCCCTGTTTCCCATTGGAGAGCTGCTGAAGCCGGAGGTTCGCCAAGAGGCCGCCGCCCGCGGCATTCCCACCGCCGCCAAAAAGGACTCCCAAGGTTTGTGCTTCATTGGAAAGGTGCGTTTGCCGGATTTCCTGCAGCAGCAATTGTCCGTAAAACCGGGGTCCATTGTGGAAGTTCCGGCCTCGTGGGAGGGGTGGAAGAATCCCGAGTTTGGAACGCCTTGGCCCCTGCATGCGGCAGCCGGAAGAGCGGTTGGACAGCACCAGGGTGCACATTTTTTCACCGTCGGGCAGCGGAAAGGATTGTTGGTGGGCGGGAAGGCAGAGCCCCTGTTTGTGGTGGCCACAGACACCCAGGAAAATATTGTTTACGTGGGACAAGGGGAGCAGCACCCCGGTTTGTACCGTCCTTTTGTGCATGTTGCCGCTAAGGATGTGCATTGGGTGGTTCCGTCGCGCGCCTTAAAAGTAGGGGAGTCCGCTGCGTTACACGTGCGCATCCGTTACCGCCAGCCGCTGCAAGAGGCGGTATTGACCGCGCTTCCAGACCATTCCCTTCGGATTGATTTTGCGGTGCCGCAAAAGGCCGTGGCGCCGGGTCAGTTTGCAGCCTGGTACGACGGCGAATCCCTCCTGGGAAGCGGCGCAATGGCGCACTAATGCTCAACTTTTTGTCTTATTTTTTGTTTTCCTTCAAAACGACGCACATGATTCGATTGAAAAGTTCTTGGGGTTGGTTGCTATTCACCGCGTTCTTCTTTTCCGGAGCCTCCTTGCCAATTGCGGCGCAGGCTCCGG
>CANHXZ010000117.1 GCA_947464785.1 Flavobacteriales bacterium
ATTTGGGCAATGCCTACGGTTTGGCCAATACACTGGATCAAACCGCTATTTTCAAGCCCAAATTGAAAGCGAAAAAAGTTCGTAACTTGTACTACACCGGCCAGCTTACGACACCGGGTCCCGGAGTGCCACCGTGCCTCATTTCGGGAGAAGTTGTTGCCCACGAAATTGCCAAAGAAACCACGCGATGAAGTCCATCTACGACCAGTCCTCGTTTGCGATCAGCAAATTGATCACCAAACGGTACAGCACTTCGTTTTCCTTGGGAATTCTGGGCTTGGACCGGAA
This sequence comes from Flavobacteriales bacterium, assembly GCA_947464785.1. Lineage (GTDB taxonomy): Bacteria > Bacteroidota > Bacteroidia > Flavobacteriales > Schleiferiaceae > CAMDTE01. The sequence goes on from CANHXZ010000117.1 coordinate 289, forward strand.
GTACCACGACCCCATCTACGCCATTTACGGATTCGTTCGTTTGGCGGATGAGATTGTGGACACGTTTGACGGTTATCCCCAGCGCGAATTGTTGGAGCGCTTCAAACAGGACACCTACCGTGCCCTTGAGGAAGGAATCAGCCTGAATCCAGTGCTCCAGTCTTTTCAGGAAACCGTCAACAAATACCAGATTGACCGGACCCTGATCGACACCTTCTTGGCTTCCATGGAAATGGACCTGACGGACAGCGCACACGATCAGTCGTCCTACGAACTGTACATTTTGGGCAGTGCGGAAGTCGTGGGACTCATGTGCTTGAAGGTGTTTGTGGACGGCGATGCGCAGCAATACGCCGCCTTGACGTATTCCGCAATGAAGTTGGGATCGGCCTTCCAAAAAATAAATTTCCTACGCGATTTAAGCGCCGATTTCAACACTTTGGGACGGACGTACTTTCCCAATGTGGATTTAACGCGCTTTGATTGGCAGACCAAACGATCCATCGAACGAGACATCGCGTTGGATTTTAGACGCGGCTACGAAGGAATTCTGCAGCTGCCGAAGGGTGCTCGTTTTGGCGTTTACATTGCGTACATGTACTACTACGCCTTGTTCCAAAAGATCATGCAAAGCCCACCGGAGGATCTTTTTCATCAACGAATTCGCATCAACAATCCCAAAAAGTACCGTCTGTTCGCCAGCAGCTACGTCCGACACAGCTTGAATTTGCTCTAGCACCATGAAAGAATACGTTATCCTCGTCGACCCGACTGATCAGCCGGTGGGACGGATGGAGAAAATGGAAGCCCACGAAAAAGGGATTCTGCACCGAGCCTTCTCCGTTTTTTTGTTCAATGAAAAAGGGGAGACGCTCCTGCAACAGCGCGCCTCGTCGAAATACCACAGTCCGCTGCTATGGACCAACACCTGTTGCAGCCACCAGCGCGACGGTGAATCCAATGCTCAAGCGGCGTCGCGTCGATTGCGGGAAGAATTGGGCATCGAGTTAGCTCCAGACCGCTTAAACGATGTCTTTTCCTTTATTTACCGAGCAGAGTTTGACAACGGACTGACGGAGCATGAGTTGGACCACGTCTTGGTGGGCACGCTCCCTACGTATTCCGGGAGCTGGAATCCGGACGAAGTAGAAGGTGTTCGGTGGGCTACTGTGCAAGAGATAAAAAACGAAATGGATCAACAGCCCGCGCAGTTTACGGCTTGGTTTCGAATCATTTTCAACGAATACGCCAATAGAATTGCGCAATGAATGCAACCGTAAGCAGAAAAGCCCATTTCAATGCTGCCCATCGGCTGCACAACGCGGCATGGGATGCAGAGCGCAATAGTGCCGTCTTTGGCCTGTGCAACAACCCGCATTACCACGGCCACAACTACGAACTCATCGTTTCCGTTACGGGAACCATTGATCCCGATACCGGATATGTGGTGGACACCAAAATGCTGTCGGACCTGATCAAGAGAGAAGTAGAGGCCCGCATGGACCACCGCAACTTAAACTTAGAAGTTGCGCCCTTTACCGAAGGAGTGATTCCGTCCGCTGAGAATATTGCCGTTTGCATTTGGACGTGGCTGAAACCCCACTTGAGTACCGAATTAGATCTTAAAGTAACACTTTACGAAACACCTCGCAATTATGTCGAATACAGTGGCCAATAGCGGAAACAATCCATCCAGTGGAGCGATGCACGACCATCGTTCCATTTACTCCTTGGCAACCCCCATGCGCGAGGATGCCTTTCTGTTGTCTGAGGACGAAAAAATTCAGCAAATTGCTGAAAAATTCGCAGACATCATGGGTATTTTGGGCCTGGATCTGCGGGACGACAGCCTCCAAGACACCCCAAAGCGGGTGGCGAAAATGATGGTTCTGGAGCACTTTCAAGGGCTGAATCCGGCCAACAAACCGGCGATCACGTTGTTCTCAAACCCCTACCGCTACGGCGAAATGCTGGTGGAACGGAACATCACGTTGCACTCCACGTGCGAACACCATTTCGTGCCGATTTTGGGCGTTTGCCACGTAGCTTATTTCTCAAACGGCCAAGTCATTGGCCTGTCCAAGCTCAATCGCTTGGTTCGGCACTACGCCAAGCGGCCCCAGGTACAAGAGCGTTTGACGGAGCAAATTGCTGCGGAGTTGAAGCTGACCTTGGGCACCGAAGACGTTGCCGTTTTCATTGATGCAGAACACTTGTGCGTTAAAACGCGTGGGGTAGAGGACTGCGGCAGTTCAACGGTGACGTCGCACTACAGCGGAAAGTTTCAGGATCCGCAAGTGCGCAACGAATTTCTCCACACCGTAAGCCATCGGTCATGACGCTTTTTTGGTTCCGACGCGATTTGCGTTTGGAAGACAATCTGGGATTGGTACGTGCCCTGGAACTGGGGGAGCCCGTACAGCCTATTTTCATCTTTGACCAAGACATTCTGAACCAACTGAGCAATCCGCGGGATGCGCGGGTTACGTTTATTCACGGGAGGTTGATGGAGTTGCAGAAGCAGCTTCAAGAGTGGGGTGCGGATTTGTGGGTTTTTTACGGAAAACCGCGGGACATCCACCGCAATTTGCTCCATCGCTTCCCAGACCTCTCCGGCGTAGTGGCCAACCGCGATTACGAGCCCTACGGCTTGGCGCGCGATAAAGAAATCTACGAATGGTACCAGGAGCGTGGCGTGGCATTTACCGGCGTTAAAGATCAAGTGGTTTTTGATCGAAACGAGGTGGTCAAGGACGACGGAACCCCCTATACTGTTTTTACGCCGTACAGCAGAAAATGGAGACTTCGCTGGGAACAACACCCGGAGTTGCCCGCACGACGCGTGGGTCCACAGGATTTATGGAACCGCCCCACTCCAAACCAGAATCCAATTCCTTCCCTGGAATCCATGGGATTTGAGGCGTCTGACCTGCCCATTCCCGCCGCAACAATGCAGCCGAACATCATCAAGAGGTACCACGATGACCGCAATCGGCCGGACCTACCCTCTACCTCTCGTTTGGGCCTTCATTTGCGGTTTGGTACACTGGGCATTCGAACCTTACTTCATGCGGCCCATCCGCTCAGCCACACGTTCGTAACGGAATTGATCTGGCGGGATTTTTACCAGTCCATCCTGTATCATTTTCCGAAGTCGGCCCAGCAAGCCATCAAACCGGCGTATGATCGCATTGAATGGGAGCGGAATGAAGAGCATTTTGCACGTTGGTGCGCCGGGACCACGGGCTATCCGCTGGTGGACGCCGGCATGCGCGAGCTGAACGAAACCGGTTTCATGCACAACCGCGTGCGCATGGTGGTTGCCAGTTTCCTGACCAAACACCTCCTCCTGGACTGGCGTTGGGGCGAACGGTACTTTGCGGAAAAATTGCTGGACTTTGATTTGGCCTCCAACGTGGGCGGGTGGCAGTGGGCCAGCGGTTCCGGGTGCGATGCCGCGCCCTATTTCCGCATTTTCAATCCCACCGCGCAACAGGCCAAGTTTGATCCGCAGTACGTTTACGTCAAGAAGTGGGTTCCGGAATGGGGCACTCCCCAATACCCAGCGCCGGTGGTGGACCATGCGTGGGCGCGTGAACGCGCGTTGTCCCGCTACAAGGCCGGTCTCAACGCTGTTTTGTAGCCGAATAGACCCTTTTCTTTAATGATTTGGTCTACGTACAGCGGCAAGCACTGTTCCCATCCGTCTTCACCGGAACGAATCTTCTGCAGAACTTCACGGCTGAAAATGTGCAAAATGGACGGGTCGAATCCTTCGATGTCGCGAATGCGTTTGTTGTGCAACAAGTAGTCAAAAATAGGTTTGAACCTTGGGTGTACCTCAGCGTCTGCCGCATGGTAGGTGTGTCCGTGTGCGTGGAGCATGGGGTACACAAACAGGACTAAGTCGCGCGAGAACAGTCGACCAAATGCCTCCAGAATGCCGCCGGTAAGGTCGCGGTAGTACTTCTCGTCAAACAACTCCTGCAGGTTGGGCATGCCCATGATTAGGCCGCTCCGCAACGTGGAGTACTGGGCAAAGTAATCCACCAGTTTATAATACTCTTGAAATTTCGAAATCAAGACCGTCTGGCCAATGGAGCACAAAATGTCTGCCCGATCCAAAAAGTCTTGTTCGTCCAACGAGCCGTCCATCAACAAGTTATTCAAGGTGATTTCGAACAAAACCACGGTTTTGGTCGGTTCCACCTTTTTGCTGGCTTGGAATTGATGCAGGCCCTTTTGGACCATGTCCATGTTGACCTTGGTGACGGGCCGGAACGAGCCGCGTACCACCAAAATGTTCTTTTTGTACAGAATCTCGGCCGGCAATAAATTGTTGCCTTCCGGGCCAAAAATAACGGCATCGGTGAATCCGTTTTTCACCAGCTGCAAAGACATCAAACGGTTGTCTACTTGGGCAAAATCAGGACCGCTGAAATTGACCAAATCCACCTCTATGGCCGTGCGGTCGATTCCTTCGTATAGCGATGCGAGTAAGGTCTTGGCGTCTTGCCAATGCGTAAAGGCACCGTAAATCAAATTAACGCCCAAGGCGCCGATGGTTTCTTGTTGGTGCTTGGGGTCGTTCTCGTGCAAGCGCACGTGCAAAATGATTTCGTTCGCCTCTTTCTCTGGAGCCGTTTGAAAACGTATGCCAATCCACCCGTGTCCTTTGAAGGTTTTGGCAAAATTGATG
>CANHXZ010000118.1 GCA_947464785.1 Flavobacteriales bacterium
CGGCCGGTGATAAACTGATGACCCACTTGCCGGTAGGCCACGGCTGACGGGTGCTGCGCCAAGCATGGCGCACGCGCTGCGGGGACTCCCGAACAATTCGTTCGGTAAAACCGATCAATTCCCAACGAATGCCGGGCCGATGCGTAGCGTCCAATTCAACCGGCCGGGGCCAGGCTCCTGAGGAAATAGTGAAAACACGTGCGTGTTGCATGGGTTGAAATTTTCGGCAATTTCCAACCCTGTGCGTCCGACAGTCGGTAGTAAACGTATATAAATACTTGCGAATCAAGACGATTCGCCCTAAGCCCTTACTCGTCGCGCAAATCCCAAGACTCCATGAGCTCGGGGTTGATGAAGACGTGCGAGATTACTTTGCAGCGAGAGGCTTCAAAAAGCGCCACTCCTTGAATGCTGAAGGGGAAAAAGTCGTCGGTTTTGATATTCCGCAAGCCGAACAAGCATTCGCTGGCGTCCCAAAGGACCGCGAATAAGTCATTTTTGGCGTCCGTGGTGGCGTATTCCACCAAATCCCACTCGTAAATGCGCTTGCGCTGGGCGTCGAACCAACCGGTCCATTCGTCTATGTGCTCGTAGAGTACGGGGCGACCGGTCCACCAAAATCCATCGCGTGAATAAAACAGCGATCCTTGGATGTCCCGGAGGAATCCGGCAATCTCAGGCCCTTGGCGCAATCGGTATCGACGTTCTTCCACACAAGAGTAACGACGAAGGGCCGGAATTGTTCCGAATGAGGGTTTTTATTTCTAAATCAATGCATTACGCAGAGGTAGCGACTTCCCAAGCACGCTCCAACACGGTCTTAACTTCTACCGCGTGGAGGCAGGGGACGTCGCCCAAGGCGCAGGTGGACTTGCCAAAAACGCTGCAAGGGCGGCAAGGAAACGCCGCGTCGGGTGCTTGAAGCACGTGCACGTTGGGGTGGCCCAAGCCCACAAAACCTGCTTTGGGATGCGTTCCGCCCCAAATGGAAACCACGGGAAGACCGGATTGTACGGCCAAGTGCAGGTTGGCGCTGTCCAGGGTGACGGCCACGTGGCACGTGCGTCGGACGTTTGCCTCCTCCTCGTTATCTATTCCGGCAGCAACCGTGCAACGCGCAACCCATTCCGGCTTGATCCAGCGCTCCAATTCCGCACGTTCGGCAGCGGAACCGGCCAAGACGGCCTCGCCGCCGCGCTCCATCCAGGCTGCCAAGAGCTCTTGGGCGTAGTTCAACGGCCATTGCTTGGTTTTGTGGCGCGCAGTGGGCGCAAAATACAGTTTGGGAGCATTCCCTGCCGCAGGGGCAACCCGTGCGGGCAAAACCGATTGTGCTGTTTTTTCCGTCCATTCCAAGGCCAAACCCAGGCGCTGAAACACTTCCGCCATGCGGGTGGTTACGGGGGTGATGGCCTCTGCGTGGAGTGCGCCCTTGAGGCGCAGTTGCCGGCGCTGGGGACGGTCTTTTACCAAGCGCTCCACCGGAAGACCCCGCCAGCCTAAGCTGGCACACACCACGCGGGTGCGCAGGTTTCGGTGAAGGTCCGCAACTGCTTCGACGGGACTACCCGCTGCTGCTGCGGTGCGCATTTGTTGCCGGATCCACGCCAAAACGCCCCACGGGGTTTGCTGAGCGCCGCGGAAGTCCGTGATCCAAAAGGCCAGCCGCGGATGCGCTGGGATTTTTTCGGCTAAGGACGGACGGGTCACCCACGTAATGTGCAAATCCGGATTCTGTTCCAGAGCCGCGCGAACCACGGTTGCGGCCATGGAAACGTCGCCCAGAGCGGAAAAACGGAGGATCAGAAGGTGATTCATCTCAGTCCAATGTACGATAAAGCACCGGATTGGTGGTGGGATCGTTGTACATTTTCATTTGCTGGTAGCGTCGGTACGGGGCTTGTTGGGTGCACAAAGCATGCCACAACGCATCGATGGACTCAATCAATTCGGCTTTTTGGCGCACCAAAATCTCCAACTTCCCTTGGCACCGAAAGCGGTGCTCATCGTCCGCGTTGGAGCGGTTGGCTTCCGCGGACATGTGGTAAATTTTGAGCGCCAGAATGGACAACCGATCCAGGGCCCAAGCCGGTGTTTCCGTGGGCAACCACCGCATCGTGGGCGGTTCACTGGGTACTGGCAGCGCGCGCAAGATGTTTTCCAGGTAGTCGTCCAAGAATTCGACGGCGTCGGTGCGCTGCTGGTTCAGAGCGTCGATCCGGCGCTTGAGTTCCAAGGCGCCGGTAGGCGCTACGTGCGGATCGCGGATGCGGTCTTCGGCGTGCCATTGCACGGCATCAATCCAAGCCTTATTCCAGAGCAGTTGGGTCCAGTCGTTGGTGGCGTCTGCGGCGGGCGCGGGAAAATCCCACGAAACTTCCGGGCCGGAGTTGTCTGGAACCAAGCCGTGGTACGCAACCACAGCACGTTCAAAAACTCCCCAGGCCTCGTTGGCTTTCATGGACATCCGTTTGGGCTTTGGTACGGGTTATTGCGCTTGAAAGGCGGCAACTCCAGCGTCCAACCAATCGATAAACTTCTGCACGTCTGGGTCGTAGGCGGCGTGACCGTTCAGCGGTTTCAAGTCGTTGTGGCCCAAGATGACGTAGTACGGCTGCGCGTTGGCGTTGAAGTTTGCGGCCTGAAAGTCGGACCATTTGTTCCCGACGGTCCGCACCTTTTTGCCGGTGGTGGGCGACACGTACTTCAAGGCCTCCGGCAATTCCGTGCGCTCGTCCACGTACAAGGAAACCAAAACGACGTTTTCGCGCAAACGACGCGCTACCTCTGGATTGCGCCACACTTCCTCCTCCATTTTGCGGCAGTTGACGCAGCCCCAGCCGGTGAAGTCAATCATCAAGGGCTTGTTCTGCTTTTTGGCATAGGCCAAGGCCTTGTCAAAATCGTTGAAGCACGGAAGGTCCAAGGGGCAATGCGCCTCGGCGTCCAACTTGGGGGCGTCGGAGTTTCCTCCCCCACCGGTGTAAGCGCCGCCGGGTTGCTCGGCGTAGAAGTCGGGCGGCGGGAAGCCGGCCACCAATTTGACGGGTGCTCCAAAAATGCCCGGGAGCAGGTAAAAGCCAAGGACCGCGAAGACCGTGGCTACGAGCATGCGGAAGACCCCAATGTGCTGCACGGGGCTGTCGTTGGGCATGCGGAAAACGCCCAAGAGGTAGAGGGTGGTGAGGAAGGCAATGGCTACCCAGATGGCCAGGAACATCTCGCGTTCCAGCCAATGATTTTGCCACACCATATCGGCCGTCGACAAGAATTTAAGGGCAAAAGCCAGTTCCAAGAATCCAAGAACCACCTTCACGGTGTTGAGCCAACCGCCGGATTTGGGCAAGGCGTTGAGCCAGCCCGGGAAGGCAGCAAACAGCATGAAGGGCACGGAGAGCGCCAAGCTGAAACCAAACATGCCCAGGGCCGGTCCAATCCATTCGCCGGTGGACGCGGCAGAAACGAGCAACGAGCCAATCAGCGGACCGGTGCAGGAGAAGCTGACCAAGGAAAGCGTAAAGGCCATGAAGAAAATTCCGGCGTAGCCGCCCTTGTTGGAGGCTTCGTCGGCCTTGTTGACCCAAGAACTGGGCAAGGTGATTTCAAATGCGCCAAAAAAGGAGATGGCAAAGACCACAAACAGCGCAAAAAACACCAGGTTGAACCAGGGATTGGTGGCCAGTTCGTTCAAGGCAGATGAGCCAAACAGCACGGTAATGAGCAGACCCAGGGCCACGTAAATGAAGTTGATGCTGAGGCCGTAAACCAACGCCTTGCGAACGCCTTCCGCCTTGGTTTTACTCTGCTTGGTGAAGAAGCTGACCGTCAACGGAATCATGGGGAAAATGCAGGGCATGAAGAGGGCCAAAAGACCGGCGCCTGCTCCAGCCAAAAAGATGCCCCACGGCGTGCCCGGGGTGACGGTATCGTCGGCTCCAGCTGCGTCGGTGACCGCCGGCGCGCCGGCATCTGTGCCCGCATCTGATGCTGGGGCGGTGTCGCTTGTGGGCATGGACGCTACCTCTGGCGCTGCGGCTTCTCCTGAGACGGCCGTTGCCGCGGGTGATCCTGCAGCTGCGGAAGCTCCCGCAACGACGGGCTCCACCCGGAAATTCAGATCGCGAAAATCCGGAGGAAGGCACATTTCGTCGTTGCAGACCATGTACTCCACGGTGGCCGCTACGGCAAAGGGCTTGGACGACGGATCAAACGAAATTTTCTGGCGAAACCCCGCCTTGTTCGCAAAGAAATTCAACTCCATGCCGAAGTTTTTGTCGAACTGACTGATGGGCTTTCCTTCGGCCGTTTTTCCGACGGTTTTAAATCCCTTCACGCCTTTGGGCGCTGGGAAATTGAAGGTGGTGGGCACGGGACCGTTGGGGTCCACGAACTGCGAATACAGGTGCCAGCCGCCTTCCAACGTGGCCTCCGCCACCAAAATGGCCTCACCCGGACGTTCGGGCGCTTGTTCCACGCGGGTTTTCCACTTGACGGGGTCCAGGATTTGCGCCTGAAGCGGGGTTTGAGCAGCGGCCCACAGGAAGACCGCGAAGATTCTGATCCAGTTCATAGTTTTCAAAGGTAATGCGCACGAAATTTCCAGAAGGTGCGCGAGGTCTCCCGCACGGCAACAGATTGCGATTGACGGATGCCCGGAATCCAAACCACTTCATTATCCGACGCTTGCGACGCCAGTACGGGGTAGGATTTTCGGGAAAAAGACGGCACTTTGGCGTCGGTGAGGAGGTCGGACACATTTTTGCGCCCGGAGAGACCCAAGGGAGTCATCCAATCGCCTTCTTCCCACGTGCGCCAAACGTAGGCTGCACCATCTTGGGGCAAGGCCAGAACCGGCTCGGATGCCGTGCCCAACGTGCCGTTGGCCGTGCGCGCCACATCGGTGGTTTCCAAGGACCATTGAACTTGGCGCAAGTCGCGGTGATCGGACCACATTAAACCTTCCA
>CANHXZ010000119.1 GCA_947464785.1 Flavobacteriales bacterium
CTTGCAAGGAATAAAAGTACGGCAACCCGTGTTCCTCCCGCCCATCAACCGCACCTTGTTTTGGTATTTGAGCCGACGGCACCCCGTTTTGGATCGTGCTTTTGCGCTTCCGTTGGAACATCAGTCTCGCGAATTTCAATGGCTTTTAGCACGCGGATCGCAGTCTGTTTACGGGGCATTGAACGGTTTTAACAAAATCCATACGGAAGAGGCCTGGCGGAACGAGGTTCCTTTGGTGGAATACGACCAAATGTTGCCCTACATCGAAGACGCCATGGCCGGTGCTCCAGACCGGCTTTGGCCCGGATCCGTGGACTGGTTTGCGAAGAGCAGCGGAACCACCAGTACCCGCAGTAAGTTCATTCCCATCACCCGCGATAGCCTGGTGCGCAACCACTACGCGGCCGGACATGATTTACTGGCGATGTACCAGCGATGGGTCCCAAATTCTCGGCTGTTTGAAGGGAAATCACTCCGGCTGGCCGGGCACGTTGTACAGCACCCGGAAAGTCCCGCGCGCACCGGCGATTTATCCGCCATCTTAACCCAAAATTTGCCTTTTTGGGCCAAGTGGCGCTCCTGTCCCAACTTGGACGTGGCCTTACTGGCGGATTGGGACGACAAAATGGAGCGTACGGTAGACGAAGTTCTGCACGAAAACATAACCTCCCTTTTTGGCGTGCCGTCGTGGCTCCTGGTGCTGCTGCGCCGGGTGCGCGAAAAAGCAGGAGTTGAAGATTTGCATCAACTGTGGCCCAATTTGGAGTTGTTTGCGCACGGTGCCATGAATTTAGCGCCCTATCGGGACAGTTTTGACGTGCTTTTTCCGGGAAATCGCATGCACTATATGGAAAGTTACAACGCAACGGAAGGCTACTTTGCGGTACAGGACCGCTCCGGTGTCCCCGGTATGGCGTTGCTGACCAACCGCGGCGTGTACTTTGAATTCATCCCCATGAGTGCGTACCGCGGCACCAACTCCGTTGCGGTGGGATTGGGCGATGTGGAGGTTGGCGAAACCTACGCGGTGGTCATCAGTACAGCCGGCGGCCTGTGGCGCTACCTCCCGGGAGATACGGTTCGGTTTGTTTCTACGGCTCCCTACCGGGTTGAATTTGCCGGACGCACCCGTTTGTACATCAATGCGTTTGGCGAGGAAGTTATTTTGGAGAACGCGGAGAAGGCCATGGCCCGTGCCTGCTCGGAATCCAACGCGGAACTGTGCGACTACACCGCCGCACCGTGGCACGGCACGTCCGGCAACGGCGGGCACGAATGGCTGGTGGAATTTCACCGCGAACCCCAGTCTATGGACGGTTTCATTCAGTCTCTGGACCGCGCCCTGCGCGAATTGAATTCAGACTACGACTCCAAGCGAACCGACGACCTCATCTTAGCCCTCCCGCGCGTACACGGTGCTCCAAAAGGTTTGTTTGAGCGTTGGATGCGGGAAAAAGGCAAGCTGGGCGGCCAAAACAAGGTGCCGCGTCTGTGGAACGATCGGACGCACTTGGAATCGCTGCTGGAGCTCCGCAATCGCTTCCAAGAATAACCCTATCTTTGGTCCATGCACATTGCCATTGCCGGAAATATTGGGTCGGGGAAGACTACCCTGACCGAGTTGTTGTCCCGACACTACGGTTGGGAACCACACTTTGAGGATGTTGATGAAAATCCCTATTTGGATGACTTCTATGCCGAAATGCAGCGTTGGTCGTTCAACCTGCAGATCTATTTCCTGAACAGCCGTTTTCGACAGGTGGTGGACATCCGTCGGAACAACCGGAACGTGGTTCAAGATCGCACCATTTACGAAGATGCGTTCATCTTTGCGCCCAACTTGCACGCCATGGGCCTGATGACGTCCCGCGATTTCAACAACTACTCTGCGCTTTTTGAATTGATGGATGGCTTCATCCAAGCGCCCGATTTGTTGATTTACTTGCGGGCGTCGGTTCCTACCCTGGTGGGGCAAATCCAAAAGCGAGGAAGATCCTACGAAACCTCCATTCGTCTGGACTATCTGCAGCGCCTGAACGAGCGCTACGAAGCGTGGATTTCTACCTACGACAAGGGCCGTTTGCTGGTGATTGACGTGGACCACAACCGCTTCCCCGAGAGCGCCGAAGATTTGGGCGAGATCATCAGCCGTGTGGACGCCGAATTAAACGGGCTTTTCTAAAACGTTTTTAGCACCCCATGAACGTATTTCAGCCGAGGCGGTGGACCCTTCAAACCGCAGCCCTCGTGCTGGGGCCTTTTCTATTCATCCTGGCCCAACAAGCCGCTTTCACTCCGGAACAGAATACCGTTTTCGGTTTGGTTCTGTGGATGCTGCTGTGGTGGTTCACGGAGGCAGTTCCCCTTGCAGCGACGGCCCTGCTCCCGTTGGTGGTCTTTGGCGTCACCGGAACTTTGGACGACGCTGCCCTAGCCTCTTCCTACAGCAATCCGCTTATTTTCCTGTTCATGGGCGGCTTTTTTCTGGCCCGCGGGATAGAAAAACACGGACTCCATCGCCGGTTGGCTTTGGCCATACTACGTCGCGTTGGCAAGCGAACGGATTGGGTTTTGGCGGGTGTCATGGCCGCAACCTACGGACTGAGTTTGTGGATGAGCAACACCGCCACGGCCGTCATGATGCTCCCCTTAACCCTTTCGTTGGTGGCCCATATGCCGGGCGACCCCGACGGTTCAGATTCCATTGCGCTGGAACGCAGCATTTTGCTGGGGATGGCTTGGGGAGCCAACATCGGGGGCATCGGCACCTTAATCGGAACCCCTCCAAACTTGGTGTATGCGGGATTTCGGTCGTCCGTTTTGGGGGTTGACACCTCTTTTTTGGAGTGGTCTGCTGTGGCCTTTCCGCTGTCATTAGGGCTTCTGTTGGCTGCCTATTTCACGTTGCGCGCCGGAATTCCACGGGTGGATTTGCGTTCGGTTGTTTGGCCCCAGGCGGAACCCTGGACTTCTGGCGAAAAACGCATGTTCCTGGTCTTTGTTTGCGTAGCCCTGGCGTGGATGGGCCAGCAATTTCTGGAACCCCTCTTTGCGCCGATGGGCTGGACCCTCAAAGACCAACACATTGGTTTGCTGGGGGCCTTGGCACTTTTTGTGGGATCGGACCGGCACGGTCAACGCCTGTTGACTTGGGAGGACGCGCAACGCATTGAATGGGGAATCTTGCTGCTTTTTGGCGGCGGCATGGCCCTGGCTTCCGGCATGATGGCCAGCGGATGGCTGGACGCCTTAACCGCGCTGCACGGCTGGCACTTGCCCGTTTGGGCGTGGATTTTCTTGGTGACGACGATTGCTGTTTGGAGCACCGAATTCCTCAGCAATATGGCTTTGGTGAGTGCCCTGCTGCCCATTGTGTTGGCGCTCAGCAAAGCCCAAGGTATTCCCTTTGAAACCTTGGCCGTTCCGCTCACCATCGGTGCCAGCTGTGCCTTTATGCTCCCCATGGCCACGCCGCCCAACGCCGTGGTCTTTGCGTCCGGCAGACTGACGGTGGGCTACATGGCGCGCAAAGGCGCTTGGTTGAATGTGTGGTCTACACTGCTTATCGCCGGCACCTTCATCCTCCTGGAAGTACTGAAGTAAGGCACGCGCAATTTAAACGAAGGGGAATTAAACAGCGGAACTAAAAAAGGCCCGGGGCATTCGCCCCGGGCCTTTTTGATTCAATCGGTCGTGCGCTACAAAGCTCAGTGGCCGCCGTGGTGCTCCGCACCGTGGTCGCCGTGGTCACCGTGGTCGCAAGACTCCTTGGCGGCTCCTTTATCGGCCTTTCCATCTGCGCAACAAGCCTTTTCCGCACCTGCAGCGGCAACGGCGGTATCCGCTGCAGCAGCTCCCATGGAGGCGCAGCAGGATTTGCCTTCACCGGCGTGCATCTCGGTGCTGTGGCACGATTCAGCACCCGCGTGACCCGCAGCGCCTTCGTTGATGAACGGTGCAATGACCAAAGCCACGATGGACGTCAATTTGATGAGGATGTTCATGGACGGGCCAGACGTATCCTTGAAGGGATCACCAACGGTGTCGCCAGTAACGGCGGCCTTGTGCGGTTCAGAACCTTTCTTAAACGGCTGACCGTCGATCATCACTCCTTTTTCAAAGCTCTTTTTGGCGTTGTCCCATGCGCCACCGGCGTTGTTTTGGAACATGCCCATCAACACACCGCTCACGGTGATGCCGGCCAGCAAGCCACCCAATGCTTCCGGACCGAAGGCGAAACCAACAATTACAGGAGACAACAGCGCCAAAGCGCCGGGGGCGATCATTTGGCGGATGGACGCCTTGGTAGAAATTTCAACGCACTTTTCGTACTCCGGCTTCGCAGTTCCTTCCATGATGCCTGGAATCTCGCGGAACTGACGGCGAACCTCCTTAACCATGTCCATGGCTGCCTTGCCCACCGCGCTGATGGCCAAAGAACTGAAGAAGAACGGAATCATGGCGCCCACAAACAACATCGCCAAAACCTTGGCCTTGTAGATGTCGATTCCGGTGATGCCGGCCAATTCAACGTAGGCCGCAAACAAGGCCAGGGCCGTCAAGGCTGCAGAGGCAATGGCAAAGCCCTTGCCGGTAGCAGCCGTGGTGTTGCCCACCGCGTCCAAATTGTCTGTGCGCTCGCGTACTTCCGCAGGCAAGTGGCTCATTTCCGCAATACCGCCCGCGTTGTCCGCAATCGGACCGAAGGCGTCAATGGCCAACTGCATGGCCGTGGTGGCCATCATGCCGGTAGCCGCAATGGCCACACCGTACAAGCCGGCCAATTCGTAGGCACCAAAAATGCCCGCTGCGAGGATGATGATGGGCAACACGGTGGATTCCATACCAATGGCCAAACCGCCAATGACGTTGGTGCCGTGGCCCGTGCCGGACTTCTGCACAATGCTGTCCACCGGACGGCGTCCCATGGAGGTGTAGTACTCCGTCACAATGCTCATCAA
>CANHXZ010000120.1 GCA_947464785.1 Flavobacteriales bacterium
ACTGTCGGCCGCGGTCCTCGTAGTTTTGGAACAAATCAAAGCTGGCGCAGCAGGGGGAGAGCAGCACAGTGTCTCCCTTGCGGGCCAAGCTGTAGCTGGCCTTCACGGCATCCGCCATGGAACGCGTTTCCACCACGGGAAGGTGGCTGTTGGCGAAGGCTGCCACGATTTTGGAGTTGTCCGTACCCAGGCACACAATGGCCTTCACTTTGCTGGCCACCAAGGACATGAGTTCCGTGTAATCGTTCCCCTTGTCCACGCCGCCCACTATCCACACCGTGGGGTGCTGCATGCTTTCCAGAGCGTAGTAGGTGGAGTTTACGTTCGTGGCTTTGGAGTCGTTGATGAAGGAAATTCCATGCACGGAGGCCACGGGCTCCAAGCGGTGTTCCAAGCTCTCGAAGTGCGCCAAACTTTCGCGGACGGCCTCTTTGCGAACGTGAAGAAGTCGGGCAGCAAGTCCTGCGGCCAAAGAATTGTAGGCGTTGTGTTTGCCTTGTAGAGCGAGTTCTTCGATGGTCATGGTTTCGCGTGTTTTGGGGTCGTGGATGTGGTAGGTTGGGTGTTCGGGGGTGTCTGGTTCAGCAAAGGCGCCGAAGGCGTTGGGTTCCGGGGCCGGGCTCAAGCTGAACGGCAGGAGTTGGGACCGGATGGGGTTTGCCCGCATGGCGGTTGCCGTTTCCGGATCTTCCAGGCAGTAGAGGAAGTAGTCGTCTTCCGTTTGGGCTTGCGCAATGCGCATTTTGGAGGCGGCGTAGCGCTCCATTTGGTAGGCGTAGCGGTCCAAATGGTCCGGGGTGATGTTGCAGAGGATGGCGATGTGCGGACGAAAGGCGTAGCAGTTGTCCAGCTGAAAACTGCTGACCTCCAATACGTACAGGGGTTTGGGGTTCCGCGCCACCTGCAAAGCGAAGCTTTGGCCGATGTTGCCTCCCAGGCCCACTTCCAAGCCCGCCTGCTGCACGATGTGGTGCGTTAGGGTGGTGGTGGTGGTTTTGCCGTTGGAGCCGGTAATGGCCACAATAGTGCTGGAGGTGTAGTGAAAGGCAAATTCGATTTCGGACCACACGGGAATTCCGCACTCCAAGCAAGCCGCTACGGCGGGAGCCGTGTCCGGGATGCCCGGGGATTTGATCAACAAATCGGCCGCCAGCAACAAATCCATGGAGTGCCCGCCTTGCTCGTAGGCAATGCCTTCGTGGTCCAGCTGGGCCGCGTACGGAGCCTTCAACGCGCCGCCGTCGCTCAAAAACACGCGGTGGCCGCGGTCTTTGGCCAAGATGGCTGCGCCCACGCCGCTTTCGCCGCCGCCCAAAATGGCAACCGAGGGATATTGGTCCAGCAGGTTCACGGGATCAACGCAGTTTGAGGGTGATGATGGAGAAAACGGCCAAGAGGATGCCCACAATCCAAAAACGCGTCACAATTTTCGCCTCGTGGTAGCCCTTCTTTTGGTAGTGGTGGTGGAGGGGGGACATCAGGAAAATCCGACGCCCCTCGCCGTATTTTTTCTTGGTGTACTTGAAGTAACTCACCTGCAAAACCACAGACAAATTCTCCACCAAGAATACCCCGGCCAGAATGGGGATGAGCAGTTCTTTGCGGATGGCAATGGCAAACACGGCAATGATTCCCCCAATGGACAAGCTGCCGGTGTCGCCCATAAACACCTGGGCGGGGTAGGTGTTGTACCACAAAAAGCCAATGCACGCCCCCAGAAAGGCCGCGGCAAAAACCACCAGTTCACCCGTGTTGGGGATGTACATGATGTCCAGGTAGGAGGCAAAGACCACGGAGCCGCTGACGTACGCCAAAATTGCCAGGGCAAAAGCCACGATGGCCGACGTCCCCGCCGCCAGTCCGTCCAGACCGTCGGTCAAGTTGGCGCCGTTGCTCACGGCCGTAACGATGAACAGCACAATGGGAATGAACACCAGCCAAGCCCAGTCTGCCGCGTGGTCGCCAAAAACCACGGCCAAATCGGCGTAGTCAAAGGTGGTCTCCTTGAGGAAGGGCACCGTGGTTTTCAAACTCTTCACGGCCGGTCCAAAGGTGGGAATGCCGCGGGACTCCTCGCCGTGCAGGTTGACGTCTGCCTGAGCCGGAAGTTCCTCCTTCATCACCACATCCGGGTGCAGATAAAGTGCTGCGCCCACAATGACGCCCAGTCCAATTTGGCCGATGACTTTGAAGATGCCCCGAAGGCCTTCCTTGTTCTTTTTGAAGACCTTGATGTAGTCGTCTAAAAAACCAATGAGCCCCATCCAAACGGTGGTCAGCAACAGCAGTTGGATGTAGATGTTGTCCAATTTGGCCAGGAGCAGGGTGGGCACCAGGATGGCCGCCAGGATGATGAGGCCGCCCATGGTGGGGGTGCCTTTTTTCTGCATTTGGCCTTCCAAGCCCAGGTCCCTTACGGTTTCGCCAATTTGCTTCCGGCGCAGGGCGTCGATCAGTTGGCGCCCAAAGACCATGGAAATCAGGAGCGAAATGAGGATGGCCATTCCGGCGCGGAACGTAATGAACCGGAAGAGGCCCGCACCGGGTACGTCGTACGCGGAATCCAGGTAGGAGAAGAGTTCGGTCAGCATCGCAGGTTGTCTTTAAAGAGCGGCTTAAACGTTGAGCATGAGGAAGGTTTCCAGCAAAACGGCGCGGTCGTCAAACGGATGGCGAACGCCTTGGATTTCTTGGTAGGTTTCGTGCCCTTTCCCGGCCACCAAAACAATGTCTCCCGGCTGGGCGCGTTGAACGGCCAGTTTGATGGCCTCTTTGCGGTCCGGCAGGGTGGTGGATTTCCGGATCAAAACGGGGTCCAGCCCGGCTTCCATCTCGCGCAGAATTTGCGCGGGATCTTCGGTGCGGGGGTTGTCTGCAGTCAAGATTACGGCGTCGCTTTTTTCCGCGGCGATTTTGGCCATAACCGGGCGTTTGGACTTGTCCCGATCTCCGCCGCAGCCCACCACGGTGATGACTTTCGCGCCGGCGGTGTGGCGAAACTCGGCCAACGTGTTCAGCACGTTTTCCAGGGCGTCGGGCGTGTGGGCGTAGTCCACCACGCCCAAGATTCCCGTGGCGCTTTGCACCGTTTGGAACCGACCGTCCGGCGCCGTTAGGGAACTCAGCGCGGTGCGCACCAATTCGTCGTCTTGGCTCAACAGGTCCGCAACGCCGTAGATGGCGGCCACGTTGTAGGCGTTGAACGCGCCAATCAACCGCACCCACAACTCCTTCTGATTCAGGGTAATCAGCAATCCGGTCAGGTGGCTTTCCAGCAGTTTGACTTTGTAGTCCGACGGGCTTCGCAGGGCAAAGGTGTGCACCCGCGCCTTGGTGTTGAGCACCATGGTGGCTCCGTGTTTGTCGTCTGCGTTCACCAGGGCAAAGGCGTCCTTTTTGAGGCCGTCGAACAGCAATTTCTTCGCGCGGATGTAGTTGTCAAACGTGCCGTGGTAGTCCAGGTGGTCGTGGGTGATGTTGGTGAAAACCGCCCCAGCAAATCGGGTTCCAGCCACGCGGTGCTGCACCAAACCGTGCGAACTCACCTCCATGAAGGCGTATTTGCAACCGGCGTCCACCATTTCCGCCAAAAGCTTTTGAAGCACCAGCGCATTGGGTGTGGTGTGGGTCGACGGTTCGCACTTTCCGCCCACGCAGTTGACCACGGTGGAAATGAGGCCGCTTTTGCGGTCCAAAGAGGCAAACAGTTGGTACAGCAGGGTGGCGGTGGTGGTCTTTCCGTTCGTGCCGGTTATGCCAATCAGTTGCAACTTTTCGGAGGGGCGGTCGTACCAGTTGCACGCCAGCCAGCCCAAGGCCTCGGCAGCATTGGCTACCTGGATCCAGGCCACGTGATCTTGCGGTGCTTCCGGTAATTCTTCGCACACCACGGCGCAAGCGCCCGCGGCCAACGCGGCGTCAATGTACTGGTGTCCGTCAAACGCAGTCCCTTTGATGGCCACAAAGAGGTAGTCCTTGGCCACGTGCCTGGAGTTGTCCGCAATGCCCGACACGGCCGCATGCATGGGCCCAAAAGTGGCTTGAATCTTCAGGTCCCGAAGGAGTTCGCGCAGCAGTTTCATCCCAATACCAGTTCAACGGTTCCCCGAACGCTCCGCAGGGGCGTGCCCGCAGGGATCGATTGTTTTTTAACCCGACCGGCTCCACGCACCCGCACGCGGCAGCCGGCATTTTCCAACAACGCCAAAGCCCGATGCCCCGGCAAACCCACCACATCCGGCAGCATGCCGCTGCGCGCGCGGCGAGCCGCCCGCTCCACCAGTGCGTCGGTTTTTTTCATCCGTCGGCCGGCCGCCTCGGCCAATCCGGCCTCGGCCGCCGCCTCCGCCACGCGGTACGGTGCGGGAGACAACTTGTTCACCGCCAAGGCAACTTCTTGGAAAACGGGCCCGGCCAAGGCACCTCCGGACGGCTCCGCCATTTTGGGTTTGTACAGCAAAACCACGCAGGTGTACTGGGGATTTTCCGCGGGAAAGTAGCCGGCAAAAGATACCTGGTAGTGGTATCCGCCCGCGTCCGCATCCCGGTATTCCACCCGGTTGGTCCCCGTTTTTCCAGCAATGGACAACGAATCCGTATACACGAATTTGCGCCCCGTTCCTTTGCGAACCGCCCGCACCAGCAGCTGGTGCATCACCGCGCGGGATTCCTGGGCGCAGATGGACGGATGAACCACGGTGGGGGCAAACCGTTCCACAACCGTTCCGCGGTCCCGGATTTCTTCCACCACCATCGGCTTCAGCAATTTTCCTCCGTTGGCCAGTGCGTTGTAGAACATGGCCGTTTGCAGCGGCGTAACCAAGACGTTGTAGCCGTAAAACATGCGGGAGAGCGTTACGTTTCCGTACCACGTTTTGTCCCCAGGCTTGGGAATGCGGGGCTTGCTTTCCCCCGGCAGTTCAATGCCGGTGCGTTCGCCCAATCCAAACTGGTACAGTC
>CANHXZ010000121.1 GCA_947464785.1 Flavobacteriales bacterium
CGAACGATTTACCACCCTACCCTTAGTTTAAAAACCGAACCATGTCCGCACCTGATCTTCAAACCCTGTTGACCGAATTGCAACGCCGTCTGGCCGAAGCCCACGCGGGCGGTGGCGAAAAAAGGCAAGCCAAACTTAGGGAGCAAGGAAAAATGACCGCTCGCGAGCGCGTAGCTGGATTGTTGGACCCGGGAAAACCTACCTTGGAAATTGGCGCATTGGCCGCTGCCGGCATGTACGAGGAACACGGCGGTGCGCCGTCGGCGGGTGTGGTGGTGGTCTTGGGCTACATCCGCGGACGGCAGTGTCTGGTGGTGGCGAACGATCCCACCGTAAAGGCAGGTGCGTGGTTTCCCATGACGGGCAAAAAGAACCTCCGCGCGCAAGAAATTGCGCTGGAAAACCGCTTGCCCATCCTGTACCTGGTGGATTCCGCTGGAGTGTATCTGCCCTTGCAAGATGAAATTTTCCCGGACAAGGAGCACTTTGGACGCATCTTCCGGAACAACGCCCAACTGAGTTCTTTAGGCGTACCCCAACTAGCAGCCATCATGGGAAGCTGCGTGGCCGGCGGGGCCTATTTGCCCATCATGTCCGACGAGGCATTAATTGTGGAAGGAACGGGATCTATCTTCCTGGCAGGCAGTTACTTGGTTAAGGCTGCCATTGGAGAAGACATCGACAACGAAACGCTGGGCGGCGCCCACACCCACAGCGCCATCAGCGGCGTGGTGGACTACACAGTTCCCAACGATGCGGCTGCGCTGCAGCGTTTGCGGGACTTGGTGGACAAAATGGGCGAACGCCCCAAAGCAGGCTGGGACCGGGTTGAGGCCTTGTCCC
Source organism: Flavobacteriales bacterium (assembly GCA_947464785.1). GTDB lineage: Bacteria > Bacteroidota > Bacteroidia > Flavobacteriales > Schleiferiaceae > CAMDTE01. The sequence goes on from CANHXZ010000121.1 coordinate 844, forward strand.
CCGCACGAAGTCAAGAAGATTTTTTAGCGCGGGTGCCGTCGGACGGCAAGCCGTACAAGATGCGCGAATTGCTGGAGGGCATTTTGGACGCCGGCAGTTGGCTGGAGTACAAGGCGGACTACGGCAAAACCCTATTGACCGGGTACGCGCGGATTGACGGATGGGCGGTTGGCGTTGTGGCCAACGAACGTCAGGTGGTGAAGTCCGGCAAGGGCGAAATGCAAATTGGCGGAGTTATTTACAGCGATTCCGCGGACAAGGCCGCGCGCTTTATTGCGAATTGCAACCAAAAGAAGATTCCCTTGGTGTTTTTTCAAGACGTCACGGGCTTCATGGTGGGTTCCCGCAGCGAGCACGGCGGCATCATCAAGGACGGCGCGAAGATGGTCAATGCGGTGGCCAACAGCGTGGTTCCGAAGTTTACGGTCATCGTGGGAAACTCCTACGGCGCGGGAAACTACGCCATGTGTGGAAAGGCGTACGACCCCCGTTTGATTGTGGCGTGGCCCACCGCCAAGTTGGCCGTAATGGGCGGCGAACAAGCGGCCAAAGTATTGCTGCAGATTGAAAAGTCGCGCACGGATCAAGCCGCCAACCCGGAGGCCGAAAAAGCGTTGTACGACAAAATCCGCTCCCGCTACGAAGCGCAAACTACTCCCTACTATGCGGCGGCACGTTTGTGGGTAGACGCGGTAATTGATCCGGCCGACACCCGGTTGTGGTTGTCCATGGGTCTGGAAATGTCCAACAATGCCCCGTTGGAGCGGGCGTACAACCCGGGGGTGTTGCAGGTGTAACCAAGAAGAACCCTTTGCTTTTGCCTTTCCCCTCCGCGGAGCTGCTACCGTGGTGGTTCGCCAGGGCGATCGTCTTGCCTCCGGTGAAAACTTGGGATTAGACGGTCGCTAAGCAGTACGCGGTAGCAAAAAATCCGCGTACCTTCGCAGCATCATGATGGAACTTGCGCTCGCCTTTCTGACCCTGACGTTTTTGGAAATCGTTCTGGGGGTTGACAACATTATTTTCATCTCCATACTGACCAACAAGCTCGACGCCACCATGCGTCCGCGTGCGCGCTTTTTGGGCATTGCCTTGGCGTTGGTTTTCCGCATCATCATGCTGATTTCCATAACCTGGATCATGCACTTCAAGGAGCCCTTGTTTGCGGTGTTGGATCATGCCGTATCCGGACGTGACCTCATTCTGTTTGCGGGCGGATTTTTCCTCCTGTTCAAATCCACGAAGGAGATTTACGAGCTGATGGAAACCAAAGAGGGCATCGACAACGGCAAGGACGTCAACGTGGCCAAGCAGTTTGCCGGCATCATTGTACAGATCGCCCTGCTGGACATCGTCTTCAGTTTTGACTCCATCCTAACCGCCATCGGCATGACCCAAAACCTGCCCATCATGGTAGCTGCCATCGTGGTCAGTATGGTGGTGATGCTGTTGTTCAGCGGGAGAATTGCCGGCATTATTGAAAAACACCCCTCCCTTCAGGTTTTGGCCTTGGCTTTCTTGATTCTGATTGGGGTGATGTTGATTGCCGACGCCTCCGGTTACCACGTTCCCAAGGCCTACATCTACGTGGCCATTGGCTTCTCACTGGGCGTGGAAGTACTCAACATCCGGGCAAAAAAGCGCTAACCCAAGTTCGTTTTAGGCCTTCTACTTCCGTCCTGGCGTTACGGTATCGTTCGTTTGCAGCACCTGCAGAACGCGTTGTACGTCTTCTGGGGTGTCTACTCCCCCGTGCGCAGCATCTACTTCCACCAAGGAAATGGTGAAGCCATGGTGCAACCAACGCAACTGCTCCAAACTTTCCGCCAACTCCTCGGGCGCGGGCGCCAGTTGAACGATTTGGCGCAAGGCTTCCGGAGTGTAGGCATACACGCCCAAATGTCTTTTGCGCAAGGGTTCGTGCGCCGTGCGCTGGAACGGTAGGGGAAGTCGGCTGAAGTACTGTGCTTCCTGCCGCGCATTGGACACCACGTAGCAGACCGACCGATCTTCCAAATCTTCACCTTCCGGAACGTTGGTGTACATCGTGGCCAAGGGACCGTCCGCACGCAGCAGTGCCGCCACGTGATCCGGATTCACCAGCGGTTCGTCTCCTTGTACGTTTAGCACCCAGGTGGGCGTTTGGCTGGAGGACTGCACAAATAAATCCAACGCCTCCCGGCATCGCGATGTTCCAGAAGCGTGTTCTTCCTTGGTTTGCAAGGCGTTGCCTCCGTTTGCTTCAACTACTGCTGCAATTTCAGGACAATCCGTCGCCACCACCACCGCACCGTCCAAGCCGGAGCGCCTCAACCCTTCCTGGGCTTGGCGAAAGGTCCTTACCACCATGGGTAAACCGGCCAGATCCACCAAAGGCTTCAGCGGCAAACGTTCCGAATCCCGACGAGCAGGAACCACCACCAAAACAAAGGGCCTGGAAATCATCACGGGGTTACAATCAAGGGTGACCAAAATGCACTAGCTGCCGATTGAATCCGAACTTGGTACCAACCGGGTTTCAAAAAATGCGGATCAAACGAAACCTCGTTGCGCCCGGCGCGGGCATTCCGAAGGCCAATGTGCACCACCCGTCCGGTGGCGTCGACGCAATCCACCCGAACTTCTCCCGCCTCCGGCAAATCAAAGGCCAAGACCACCATTCGTCCGTCCGATAGGGATGCCGGGTTGGGAAATGCGGAAGGGGCGTCGGCGTCGGTAAACGGTATTTTAAACGTTTGCTGCACCGAACATCCGCGTGCATCCGTGGCCACGATCGTCAAGGAGTCGCCGCTGCACAAGGACGACCAAGCCGCACCGGAACCGGTTTGAAACGTTGACTCGCCCATCCGCTGCCACCGAACGGGGCCGTTCCCGCTGGCAATGCCACCGGAGATAGACCACGAGCAGCCCGCCCCAAACAATTCCCAAAGCACCTCAAAGGAACTGGAATCTGGAGTTCCCAACTCGGAAATCCACGTGGAATTACCCCCGTTGCCGGAACCAAAAAAACCGGAGGCCCAAACGCGTTGTTCGCCCAAATGGTTCAAGCCCGGAAGGCTCCCGTATACGCGCTGCAAGCCAAAATAATCGCCCCAACGCTCGGCACCGCCCAGTTTGGTGATGGGGCCCAATCCAGCTTTCAATTGAAGGACCGGAGAGATACTGGCGTCGTTGCCCACGTACACCGCGGAATTGCCCGGATGGTGTGTGGGGCTGGTGTGGTTGAACCCAATCACGTACTCGTTGTCGCACGATTCGTTGCCTGAAAAAACGATGTTGGGGTAGCCAAAATCCTTGATGGGATCAGCGATCAGGCGACCGTTCAAGGTGTCGTCTCCTGGCTGTACTACGCCGTAGTAGATGGCGGCACGGTCCGGAGCGGATTGGAACGTTCGGGAGGTGCTGACCACGTGGTACGAGCCGTCGGGCGCAATCAAACCGCCCAACCAGCGTCCGTCGTTCGTTTGCAAACCTTTGGTGGGGTCGTTTGCGGGGGTGTTGCTTTGGCGGCCGTTGGGGGGCACCCCATACCGCAGGCTGGCCGTCACCAATTGGCATTCAAATGAATTATTCCCCGTGGGTTGTGCCGACGGGGTCCAAACAAAAACCGAATCGTTGTCCGGTGAAAAATTGCGGTTGCTCATCAGCACCACGCTGTCTGCAGTGCCGTTCCAGCCCGTCAACGGGAGCAAATTCCGGGTGTATTTTCCTTGGAATTTAAAATCGTGGTGCAGTTGGCTGGGCAAGTTAGCGTCGCCGGCGTACCCCGCAGTTTTGTCCATTTCCCAAACAATGCTACCGTCAAAACCTACCTGCCAAGAAACGTTGGGAACAATAAGGTTCAAGGTCAACACCAATTTATCCTTCGTCAAAGCGATGGCGGGGAAATCGGACCAACGGTTGTTGCTCAAGGGGTTCCCCGGCAAAAAGTAAACATTCCAACCGTCCCGTGGATCGTTGGTTTTGCTGAAACAAACCGCAATTTTTGAATTCGACGGCGTATTATTCATCAAAAAAACCAGCACAAATCGGTCCGTTTGCGGGTCGTAAGTCAGCTTGGGGTCAAA
>CANHXZ010000122.1 GCA_947464785.1 Flavobacteriales bacterium
CCAAAAGCCGCCCAAGAGCATCGTCAACAGCACGTTGATGTTGGTGTTGACGTTTTTTCGGAACGACGGCGAACGACGGTATCCCAAGTAAAAAAGGCCAACCAGCGTGGCCAAAGCCCCCGAAACCCAATACGCGTCCACCGCTACGGCCACCCCAAAAAGCGCCAAAAATGCCAACACGAAGGACATCCACGAACCCGTCCGGTTGCCGCCCAGCGGGATGTACACGTAGTCTTTCAACCAACCGCTCAAAGACATGTGCCAGCGTTGCCAAAATTCACCAACGTTTGCGGCCTTGTAGGGCGAATTGAAGTTTTTGGTCAAGCTGAAGCCCATCCAAAGGGCCAGGCCTATGGCCACGTCCGTATACCCGGAAAAATCCGCGTAGACCTGCAAGGAATAGCCAAAAAGGGCCAACATCGTTTCCACCCCGGAATACAACGTGGGTTGGGCAAAAACGCGGTCGATGAAGTTTACGGCCAAGTAATCCGCCAAAAAAACCTTCTTGAGCAATCCATTCAACACCCAAAAGAGGCCCAAACCAAAAGTTTTACGATCCACGGAGTACGGTTGGTACAGCTGGGGAATGAAGTCCGACGCGCGCACAATAGGCCCGGCCACCAATTGCGGGAAAAAGCTGATGTAAAAGCCAAAATCCAACGGGTTTTTTACCGCCTGAATCTGCCGTCGGTACACGTCCACCGTGTAGGAAATGCACTGGAAGGTGTAAAACGAAATGCCCACCGGCAGGGCAATGCGGTCGATGGGAAAATCCGTGCCAAAATGAGCGTTGGACCAAAGGGCGTAGTGCGGTAGGGGGCGCCAATCAATGCCCGCTAGATCCTTGAGGACGTCGGCAAAAAAATAGACGTATTTGAAGTAGAACAGGACGAGCAGATTGACGACCACGCTGGCGGCAACCAACGCCACCCGAAGCGGCTGACGAGCCGTATTTTCCATCCACCGCGCCAAGGTGTAGTCCACCCCTGTGGAGAACAAAAGGAGGAAGAAAAAGAAGTAGCTGGTTTTGTAGTAAAAGTAGATGCTCACCAAAAACAGGTAGGCATTTCTCCACGCCAAACGCTTGTGAATCAAGGCAAAACCAACTAAAACTACGGCAAAGTAGCCCCAAAAAAACAGGCTCGCAAAGTTGAGCGGTCGGCTGGGGTCAAAGGCTAAATGCTGCAAAAATTCACTCATGAGTTCTTCGCTAAATAGTCGTGGTAGGCGGCTTCCAATGCTTCATCCAACCACCGAGCTTGAAGGATGTACCCTTCCTTGGTCAAGTGAATGCCGTCCCGGTTGGCCAAGCCCAATCGAATCCAGGAATAAATGGAGGCTTGTCCGCCCATGAGGGCGTGAAAATCCCAAACTGCGGCATGGTTTCGGCGCGCCAAGCGGTACATAGTTTCCACCACCAAGGGCGTGTGCCGATTGGCAGATCCGTTGTACAAGCAGTCGTTGTTCGTCAAAAACACAAAAGAACAGGACGGATTTACGGCACGTATTTGCGCCATAATGGCTTCGTACCGGATGCGGTAGGCCACGGTGTCAAAATTTCCATACGGCACGTGTGCGTCGTTGATGCCAATGCCAAAGATGACGAGGTCCGGGGCGAGCGCCGGCCATTGCTGCGCCGCTCGGTCCGATTTTAAGTACGAATGCGTGGCGGCTCCGTTGACCCCAATGGCGTGGTACTTCAATCCTACGCTGTCCCGAATCAATTGAACCCCCTCCAAGGAAAAAAAACGTTGTTCGGGTGCGGTTTTGCGCAACCGGACGCGGACGGTGTCTTGGTCGGTGCTGTAGTGTGCCTCCACGGCGCCTAAATCGGTCCGTACCACCACGGAATCCGGCTGGGGCCAAAACTCCGGGGCATAGGAGGTATCTGCGGTGCGGTAGAAAACACGCGCAACGCGGTAGGCAAAAGGCTGAGTTTTGCCAAATAGAGCAAACCAGGCGGCAGGATCTTGGGTGACCGCACGAATACCGCTGACGCCCCAGGGACCTTTGTGCTGCGGCACCGCGCAGCGCTGTCCTTTCCAAATGCCCCCGTACCGAACACCGTAGGAAGCTGGGTTGTTGCTGCCGGCCAATGCAAAGGGGAATAAAAAACCGCGTTCGCCTTCCAAACCCGGGGCCCACGCTTGCAGGTGGGCGCGCAGGGCGTCGGACAAAATCCCCGCTTGCACGTGGGAGCCGCCCATGTGCACCACGTTCACGGACCGATTGCCTTCAAAAACCAACTGATCCAAGGACCGAAAAAACGGATTCAAGGCACTGTCCCCTGCCGGCATCCACAATCGATTGACGGCCTTGGGGGTTACTTGCGAAGCCATTGGCTGCGCCAGCAAGAGCACCGCCCCGGCGAATGCCACAACCCGACGAAGTCTGCAACAACTCCGCTTAATGAGGATGCTAAAGCGGGGCATCAACACCGTCGTTTTGCAATTGTGCCTCCAAGGCTCGAAGGATTCCCTCTCCGGCTTTGCGGGCGCCGCTGGGGGTAAAATGGATGTAGTCCGGCCCGGCCAGCGGTGGCTTGACCTCTTCTACCCAGCGGCGCATGGAACCGGGCCCGCCCATGAACGCATACGTATCGAAATAACCCACGCCTTCATCAAACGCCGCCTTCTTCAAGGCGTCGCGCACGTTCTCCAAATTGGGGAATGTCTCGTACGTCAAATCCACTTTGCGGCACATGTCCGACGGCCCTATGAGCACGATGTCTGCGTCCGGGCACCACTGCTGGAACAGTCTGATTTGAAGGGCTATGGATCGGCCAAAACGGTCCACCGCTGCTTGGTCTTTGACGTGGGGAACGGCATTCCCGCCAAACTGCAGCAAGATCAATCCCACCGGCTCGCGGCCCAAAGCGCGCCCAAAGTGCGTCCGGTCCATGCTGCTGAACGTCACGCCGGCCGCGCCGCGCATGGCAATGTTGTCCACGGATACCCCCTGATTGCCGTCGAACGAAATGCCGTGTGCATCCGGGCTGTCCACCCCTTCAAATTCCATTCGAATTTTGCGCGGCGTAGCGGTCAATCGCCACGTTTCCGAATCGATCCCCGTTGTTTCCGTCAGCGTGCGAACCGAATGCAACGTATCGTTTGCATACAGCCGAACCGTCAACGGCGCGCGCAGATTTCCATACGTAAACGTGATTTTGCGGAACGACCGCGCATGACTGTACGCCACATTGGAGGGTCTGAATTCCAACCAAGAACGCAGGGTGTCGGTACCGAGCGGCCGGTCTGCTGGGGCAAAACGAGCCATCAAACCTTGCATGCCGTATTGCTTGCTCTTCACGCGTGCGCTGGGCGGTCCAAAATGCGTGTAGCGTTTCCAGTTGCTGCTCGCCGTGTGCTGCAAACTGAAATTCGGAACAAACGGGAACACCGGTTGAATCGACGGTCCTTCGCCGCCAAAGCGTTTTTGGAAGTATTCCCGCAGCAAAGAAGTCATCCGATCTCCTTCAATCTGCGAATCTCCAAAGTGCAAAACCCGCAAACTACCTCCCTCTTTGGCCACGCGCCTCAAAGCACGAACCATTTTCTTCAATCCCGTCGAGTCCGACGGTCCGTACTGAAGCCGATCGCCTTCCGGCAAGGATTTTAACACGTTGGGGTCTCCCGCCAGTTCGTCCAAATTCAAAACCGTATCCACCGGCTGTGCCTCCACCGGTCCGCTGTTGCGGCCCCCTCCTCCGCTCCACAACGAGGACCACTGCGGTATTTTGAATTCCGTACCGGGAATTTTCCCAGACGGAAACACCAGCATCAACAGACCAACGGCCACGGCAACGCCGCCCATAAAAAACAATGCGCGCGTGGGCTTTACTTGGGAATCCATAGAATTTGACCGGGGTAGATGGTTGTTTTTCCTTTGTTCAAGCGAACCAATTCAGCTTCCGTGGTGCCGGGGAATTTTTGGGCAATTTTCCACAAACTGTCGCCTGATTTCACCACGTACTTTATTTTTTGCGGAGCCGATTGGGGCGCAGCAGGTTTGGGTACAGCAGGTTGGAGCGTAGTGGCCGGGGAAGCCAACGTCGTTTGGGTTGAGCCCACCGACGCGGTGGAAGTACTGGAAGTGTTGGAAGTGCCGGAAGTGCTGGAACCGTCGGTGCCCACAACGGAAGCAGGTGCTACCAATGCGGTCAGTACGGGCGCGGCTGCAACAACAGGATTCACTTCGGACCAAAGCAATCGAGCCTCCAGGAGCCGGCTTTGGGACCACCCGGGCAGAGTCAACCATTCTTGACCGACTTCCGCCTGGCGAATTCGGTCCAAATCGCGCTCTCGCTCGCAGGGATCCAAACGCCACCTTTTGGCCACACGTACCGCATACGCCGGTGACACCGCCAAGGCAATATCCGCCAAAACGGAGTCCTGGTAGATCATCAACGACTTTTTCCACTGGGCTTCTGCCGCAAACTGCGCGCAGGAACTGTCCAATCGCTCGTCTACGGGCCCCTTCAACAACAGGCCGTACTTCAACGCCACCGGCTCGCTCAACAGCCACGGTCCTTTCCGGTCTACCGCACCCTCGTTGGGCACTTGCAGGGCGAACCGAATGGCCGGAATGCGTTCCGGCTTGACGCAAACAGGCTGCGCTCCAAGCCGCAGGACGACGAGCAACAACAAGAGAAGCGGGAAGCATTTGCGCACAGCGCCAAAGGTAAAACATCCTTCGTACCTTTGCAGAATCAAGCGCATATGAACTGGACGGCCCCTTTGCACAAGTTTTACG
>CANHXZ010000123.1 GCA_947464785.1 Flavobacteriales bacterium
CCAATTGGATGATGGCCTGTTGACCGCGTCCCTGCTCTTCTACCGATTTCCAGTACGTCAGGCTGTCCCGCCAAATTTTCAACTCCGCAACCGCATTCCAATCCGTAGAGCGTATTTCAACACGGTATCCATTCACTTTGATGGCGTTACGCGTACGCAATTGAATGGATTGTTCGTCCAGTTGTTGCGCCAACCCGGTCACTTCCACGGTGGAATTTCCGGCGGGCAAGGCCACCGAAAAACTTTGCGTCAAAACCGCTCCGTCCAAATACAAACGCACGTCGTGCAGCGTTGCTTTGGCGGTGCGATCCGGTTGCGCTGCGGTGGCTTGGGCGGCGGATCCTAGCGTAAGTCCTACAAGCGCAACGGCCGCCCATACGAAGGAGCGTTGGTTTCCACCGGTTTCAAAAAAGTTTTTCATGAATCGATTATTTCTTTAAAATTAGGCTAAAATCGTGCCACCAAGTGCCCATGCATTTGTTTGAATTTTTGAAACAACGTCACACGCCAACAAAACAACGCTGCTATCCGGGTCTTCCCATTAGATTTCCAATGAATCGCGGAGAACCGTCGCTCCACCTTCGGTGTTGATTACTTGGATGAAAAGCGTTTCGGTAGTTTGGTTCAAGCGGGATCTGCGGTTGCGGGACCACGCCGCGCTTTATGCCGCTTGGAAATCGGGGCAACCGGTGCTTCTGGTGTACTGCCTGGAGCAGGAATTCCTGAATCATCCAGACACCGCAGCACGGCACCTTCGTTTTGTGGTGCAAAGTTTGGCGCAAATGCGCTTGGAATTGGAGCCCTACGGCCACTCCGTTTACGAGTTTTCCGGGGGAATCGATGATTTACTGCATCATTTGCTGCAACATGGCTATCAACCTCAGCTGTTCAGCCATCAGGAGACGGGTCTTTGGACGACGTACCAGCGCGATTTGCGGGTGCAGCAGTGGTGTAAAGACCGGGGGGTGGTGTGGACGGAATTTCCCACCAACGGAATCATTCGAGGATTGAAGGAACGTTCCCGATGGGAAGCAACGTGGCGAAAGCGCGTGGAACAAGAACCGTTCCCGGCCGTGCATGCGGAATTGGTGCCTTTTGACGGGGCGTCGGTTGGGATGCTGCACACCGGACTTTTGGCGGCGCACACCGCCACTCTACCGGAAGATGGAGACGCGCGGGCCTTCCAGCCGGGCGGCGAAGCCGCCGGCTGGGCCTACTTAAACTCCTTTGTTCGCGACCGGCTCCGCACCTACCGACGCTCGATTTCCAAACCTCAAGCCGCCCGGCGGGGCTGCAGCCGACTCTCTCCCTATTTGGCCTGGGGCAACCTCACCGTACGTCAGGTGATGCATGCCTTAGCGGACGCAGATCCTCCTTGGCGCCAAGACCTGCAATTCTTTGTTTCGAGGCTCCATTGGCACTGCCACTTCATTCAAAAGTTTGAGTCCGAGTGCCGGTTGGAATGGGAGAACCTCAACACCGGTTTTGACGCCATCCGCACCGAGTTGCGACCGGACTGGGTGGAGGCCTGGTGCGCCGGAAAAACGGGCTTTCCCATGATCGACGCCAGCATGCGCAGCGTTTGCACCACGGGGTACCTCAACTTCCGGATGCGCAGCATGTTGGTCAGCTTTTTGACGCACCACCTCTGGCAACCCTGGCAAGCCGGAGTCCACCATTTGGCGCAACAGTTTCTGGACTTTGAGCCGGGCATCCACTACCCGCAGTTTCAAATGCAAGCCGGAACCATGGGCGTCAACACCCTGCGCATCTACAACCCGGTGAAACAAGCCGAAGAAAACGATCCGGACGGCAGCTTTTTGCGCCAATGGCTGCCCGAATTGGCCGAACTCCCCCTCCCCTTTCTTCGCGAGCCGTGGAAGATGACGGAGTTGGAAATGCTGAGCTACGGCGTGCGGTTGGGCGTAGATTACCCAAACCGAATCGTGGATCACGAGGAAGCCGCGCGATCAGCCCGCGAATTCCTGTGGGGAACCAAACGCAGCCCCGCAGCGCGTTCCCAAGTTGGTCAGATCTTAGCCCGGCACGTATCAGCGCGTAAAAACGCGAAGCGTCGGGGTGGACAAAGCTAAATTCAGCGCATAGCCGTCCGTAGAAAAGGAATCCACCACCTCCAAAAGGAGTCCGGAATGCTCCAGGACGTGCCGGGCCATGCTGCCGCGGGCACGTTTGCCAAAGACGCTCACAAAAACGGGTTTTCCGTTTTTCATTTCGCGAAAATCGCAGCGAAGAATGGGTGCTTTCAAGCCCGTTGCATCCAAAACCGCTCCGTATTCACCAGAAGACAAGTCCAACAACCAGTCGCCTTGCAACTCACGAGCCAGTACCGGGGTGATTTTGTTTTTCCAAAACGCGGTTGGGCCCGACGCCGCTCCCAAGGGCCAGGAGAGGCCCATTTCACACCGGTAGGGCAAAACGCGGTCCGTGGGGCGAAGGAATCCGTACAGACCGCTTCCAATGCGCAAGTGCTCCTGCGCTCGAAGCCAGGTGTCAGTAGACCAGTGCTGCGCCTGCAATCCGGCGTAGGCGTCCCCGGTGTAGGATAAGGCAGCAGGCGCTCCCTGTCCTGCGGGGTAATCTTCCCACCAAGCTTGGTGCATTTGAGTTGTGGCCTGGGCTAATGGAGCAGAAACAGAATGAAGTTTCGCGTTTTGGGCCGCAGACAATTGCGCCAACTTTTTTCCCAAACGAAGGGCTTCGGAGGCAAAATGAGGCTCTGTGGGAATGATGCCGTCGGGTAATTCCGCCAGGCGCTGCATGCCCTTAGAGGGCGATAGCCAAATTCGGTAGGACACGTTAGAGCGGATTTTGATTTTTCCAGTGGTTCAGGCGCTTCGCCGCTTCGTCCAGGGTGGAGTCGTTCTTGGCAAAACACAACCGAACCGCAGGCGGAGCTCCGGTTGCGTCCAAGTAAAACGGCTGCAAGGGAACCACCGCAACTCCGGCGTCCGCCGCGCGAGCCCGGGCCCAGGCCCAATCGTCCGTTCCGTGGGGCAGTCGGACGGTTAAGAAGTAACTTCCGGCACACGGTTGAACGTCCCACCCCCCGGCGCACAGCGCGCGATCCAGTCGGTCCCGCTTGTCTTGAAAAAAACGAGCCAAGGACTCCGGGTAATCGGGCCGCACCTCCAAGGCGGAGGCCAATGCTTTTTGAGCCGGCGTATTGGCCGCAAAGGCCAAAAATTGATACACCTGCCGGAATTGCGCCGTCCAGCTGGGCGGAGCCACCACCGCGCCAATTTTCCACCCGGTGGCGTGGAAGGTTTTGCCCAAAGACAAAATGCGGAAAGCGCGGGACCGAAGGGAATCTACTTGGCGCACCGAAAAAGGTTCTTGGCCGTCAAAGACCATCCATTCGTAGGCCTCGTCGGACACCACAACGGCCTTTGGAAAAAGTTCCAAAGCACGAGCCAATCGATCCCAATCTTCGCGGGACCAAACGGAACCGGTGGGGTTGTGGGGCGAATTGACCACCACCACACGGGTTCGCGGGGAGAGCAACGCGGACCAATCCGGTGCCGCAAAGGAACCAGTCACCACGGTGCCGCCTGCCCGACGAACGGCTGGACCGTAAGAATCGTAGGCGGGCTCCAAAACCACGGCTTCATCGCCCGGTTGGAGCAGGGTCAAAAAGGCCGCGTACAAGCCAACCGTCGCTCCGGGAACTACGGTGATTTCGGATTCCGGATCGGCAACGGCCGGAGCATCGTTGCCCCAGCGACGACGGTCCAGAGCAGACAACGCCTGACGCAGTGCGGGCAAACCTGCTGCGGGTGCGTACTGGTGCCATCCTTCCGACAATGCTGCTCGGTAGGCTTCCACCGCTTCTTCCGGCGGGCCAAATTCGGGAAACCCCTGGGCCAAATTCAGCGCTCCGTGTTGCTGGGCGAGCGCGGTCATTTCCGAAAAAACCGACGGCTGAAACATCACGGCAATTCGTCTCCGGAAAAAGCAAACGGCAAAAGCTGCGACGCGTCTGGGGTTTTCCAAACGGGTCCGGCCGTGCCCGCCATGATCAATGCGAACGGCTGACCCTGTCTGGCGCGTTGTTCGTGCAGCGCTTGGCGGCACATCCCGCACGGAGGCAAGGGTTTGTGGCTGGTCTGGCCCGACGGTGCATAAACCACGGCCATCGCCTCCACCGCGATACCCGGTGCCACGGACGACGCCGTGCTCAAGGCCACGCGTTCCGCACAAATTCCCACCGGGTACGAGGCATTCTCTTGATTGGTCCCCACCAAAATGCGGCCGTCGGCCAAACGAACGGATGCCGCTACGTGGAAACGGCTGTACGGCGCGTGCGCCAAGGGAAGTCCGCCCGCAGCAGACTGCACCAACTCCGCGTCCGCCGGGAGTAAATCCGCGCGATCCTCCCAAGTGTCTAACTCAATCTGCCACGTACTCATTCAACTCTTTAATTTACTGATTTACTGCTTTCCAATTGATTCCTATTGATGTAAAGCATCACCACTGCCACCGCCAGCAACACCGCTCCGGCAACAAAAGGCGCCGCAGGAAAATAGACCGGCGCTCCCGGTTTGGTAAATTGTGCAAAAATCTGCGTCATGAGCGGTGGGCCCACAATGGCCGTAGCGCTCATCAAACTCGTCAATGCTCCTTGCAATTCGCCTTGTTCGGACGGCAAAACCTGACCGGAAATCAAACCTTGAATGGCCGGCCC
>CANHXZ010000124.1 GCA_947464785.1 Flavobacteriales bacterium
CGGAAGCAGCGGCGCCTTTTTTTCAGTCGATTCGTGCGCTGCATCCCAAAGCCCGGCACGTGGGTTCTGCCGTTCGTTGGGACCGAGAATGGGAACGTTGGGACGACGACGGAGAACCGTCGGGCAGTACTGGACGCCCCATCCTACACGCCCTGCAATCAGCGGAAGCAGTGCGTACTGCGGTGGGCGTGGTGCGCTACTTTGGCGGGACGCTGCTGGGGGTGCCCGGGCTTGTACGCGCGTACCGCGGAGCCGCGGAGTTGGCTTTAGTGGCGGGAGCGTGGGTCCCGTTTGTACCCGTTCAAACCTGGTGGGTTCACTGCGATTACCCCGATTTATCTACCGCCTTACGTTGGATCCGTGAGGTGGAGGGAACGGTTCGCTCCCAACGCGTAGACAGCCAGTGCGTTCTGGAGGTAGACATCCCCGAGCATTTGGAGTCCCAATGGAAAGCTCGTTGCTTGGCGTACGGCTCTCCGCTGCAATTAGTGGATGAAACGGGAGGTTCAGTCCTTTAGCATTGAAGGTTCCAGGGCGCAAAACGAGCCGCCGCCGCAGACTTTACTCGGCATCTTCCGGTTGCAACAAGAGGTGCGCCTGTTTCACTATATACGTACCCTTTGCCAAATCGTCAAAACCCACCCAGCCGTTTTCTTGGTGGCTGATGCGCACGGATTGAAACTCCAAGCCGTTCTTGGTTTTTCGCAAAACGAACGGCTGGTTGTCTTGGTACACCACGGCATCTTCCGGCAGCGACCACCGCACGGCCTTTTGGGTTTGGATGGTGGCGCGAATGAACTGTCCGGTACGCAGGCCCGATTCCGGAAGTTGGTCGGGGTGTCCGTGCACCACAAAATGACCTTCCGAAGACTGCGCTTGCCCAATTTCTTGAACGATGCCCGTGTAGTTTTTGGGGTCCGACCCCACTTGGTACACAAAGCGCTGTCCGCGTTTCACAGCGACAATGTCGTTCTGAAAAACAGCCAATTCCAGGTGGACGTGCGTTGGGTCCTCCAGGGTAATGACTTCCTGTTGGGCAGAAACGTACTGACCCAAATTGGCGTGGACGGAACGAACGTAGCCAGCAAAGGGGGCCACCAGGGACAAACTGCGCTGAATGCCGCTTTGCTGGATTTGTTCCGGATTGAATCCCAATTGACGCACCACCTCGCGGGCTGCTGACCATCGTGCGTGCGCTTCTTCGCGGTTGGCAACCGCTTGCTGCCATTCGCGCGCGCTGCTGGCGGAGGCCTCATTCAGTTTTTCCGCCCGACGGTGCGCTTCATTCGCCAATTCGTACGCAGCGACAGCAGAGAGAAACTCCTTTTGTTTTTCAACATAGCTGGGGTCGTCCAACCGAACCAAAACCTCGCCCTTGCGAACAAACGACCCCTCGTACGGACCCAAAAACCGAACGAAACCGCCCAATGGGGCCGTCAGAGATGCTCTGCTTTGCGGCGGTATGTCCACACGTCCGTTGGCATGCAAACCGCTGCCAAACGTTTGTTCCGTGGGCACTCCAACTTCCACACCGTTGGCGGCCATGGCGGAATCGTTCCACAAGCGCAATCCGTTTTTGGAATAAGAGGTTTCGGGCTCCGAGCCGCTGGGGGTGGATTGGCAAGCCCCTAAAGTGCCTGCAAGCAAAAGGGCGGAATAAAAACGAATATTTTTCATTATTTGACGGTGTAAAAGTGAAGTAAGGCAGCGCTTCGGAAGCGTTCTGTTTCTTGCTGGAGTGCGGAGACGCCCCCCTCGACGGCTGCATTGGATTGCAAGAAAAAGTTAGAAAAAGAGATTTCTCCCAATTCCAGTTGGGTGGTCAACACCCGGAGCAAAAGTTCCGCATCTTTTTGAGCAGAAATGGATTGAGCCGAAGCGGCGTCCCAATAGGTCCACTGTTGGCGTGCAGCCTCTTTTTCCGCGTGCCAATCCACGAGGGCTTGTGCGGACTGGGCTTCGGCAGTAGCCTGTTGAACCGTGGCTATTGCGCTGTTTTTGAGCGGTACCTGTGCGGCCAAGGGTAGTGTAACGCCCAGAAAAACGCCGTTGAATCCATTTACCCGCTCCAATTGCTGTTGAAATCCACCCACGCTCCACTGCGGCGCCCACTGCGTTTTGGTCAGCATTGCTTCTGCCTGGGCCAAGCGTGCTGATTCTTGGGCCCAACGCAGAAAACGAGGTGCAAGAGCGGTATCGGCCGACGGTTCCATCGTTAGGTGTTCCGGCAGTGTTGGAGTAACCTCCAGAACAGCACTCCATCTTTGGTGCGTTAATGCGGCGAGCAGGGATGCGCTTTCAGCCCATTTGGCTTGTGCGGCCACCAAATCGGCCTGCCAGCGGTTGCGCAGCAACCGAAACGCCGCACCATCGGCGGCACTCCACTCTCCTTGCGCAACCCGGGCTTCCACCCGAGGCGCGTCTTGATTCAAGCGCGCTGCCCATTGGCTGCGCCACGCACATTCGCGCCCCCAACGCCAGTAGTCCGCATAGGACAGCGCCGCCGCCAGGGATACGGCCTGCTGCGTCAATTCTAGTTCGGTAGCACGCAAGCCGATCTCGGACTCGTTACGACGCCATCGACGCACGTGTTCCGCCAGCGAACCCAGGGGTTGTTCCAAGCTGAAGTAGTAATCCCGTGGCTCGGCGTTCATTTGGCCGTACTGCACGGTACCTTGGGCGGCACCCAGCAGCACATTGGGCTTCAATTGCGCAATGCGTTGGTTTCCTTGGGCGGTGGCCACGTCGGCGTGTACGCGCAAGGCCTGTTCCTGAACCGCGGCAAGTGGTGGCCATGCATTCGTCTGCGCCCAAGCCGTGCTGCTTGAAAACAACAGTAGCACCAGCACGCCCGCCGTTCCGGCACCCCCCGTTGTGCGCAACGCCGGCAGCCACTTATTCAAGCGGATCAACAAAATCGGCAATACGCCCAGAGTAAGCACCGTCGCAGAAATCAACCCGCCAATGACAACCGTGGCCAACGGCTTTTGCACCTCGGCGCCGGCAGAAGAGGAGAAAGCCATGGGCACAAATCCCAAGGCAGCAACCGTAGCCGTAACTAAAACAGGACGGAGTCGGTCCGCACTACCTGCTACTACAGCCTTGGACCAGGGCACCCCGGTGGATTCCAACTGACGCACGCGCGTAACCAAAACCAGACCGTTTAAAACGGCCACACCAAACAACGCAATGAAGCCGATGCCGGCGGAAATGCTGAACGGCATGCCGCGAAGGGCCAAAGCTGCAATTCCGCCCAAGGCGGACAGCGGGATGGCACTGAACACCAAAACGGCAAAGGCGGCGCTGCGAAAAGCCAAGTAGAGCAGCGCAAAAATCAGGGCCAATGCCACCGGTACGGCAATTTTTAATCGGGCCAGGGCTTGCTGCAGGTTTTCATAATCACCGCCAATGTGCAAGGAATAGCCGGGGGGCAACGCCACTTTTTCGCCAATAGCCCGGTCAATATCCGCAACCACGGAGGCCACATCGCGTCCTCGTACGTTGATTCCAACGGAAATGCGACGGCTGGCCTTGGAACGGCTGATTTGGGAGGGTCCGACGGTTTCTACCCGATCCGCCACGGCGGTGAGCGGTACCCGGTCCCCGTTGTGGTTCCGAACGTAAAGTGCTTGTCCGCTGCCGTCCAGTCGTTCCTCAGGGGAAAGACGCACGGCCACATCAAACCTTTTTTGGTCTTCAAAAACACTCCCGGCCCGTTGCCCCGCATAAGCCATCTCCAAAACTTCGCCGACTTGTTGCGCGGAAACGCCGTGGTACGCCAGCGCTTGGCGGTTGGGTACCCAGCGGTGAAACTTCATGCCTTGGGTGGCTTCCACCTTGACGTCTTCCGCCCCGGGAATGCCCCGAACCGCCGCCGCCATTTTTTGCGCCACGTTGGCCAAAGTATCCAAGTGATCCCCGTACACCAGCAAAGCGATGTCGGACTTAGAACCACTGATCAATTCGTTGAACCGCAGTTGAATGGGCTGGGTAAATTCAAACTGCGCGCCCCAAACTCCTGCCAGCACCGCTTCCATTTGGGCCACCAGCTCCTCGCGTGTGGACGCGGAAGTCCATTTTTCTTTGGGTTCCAACAAAACCATAACGTCTGCGGCCTCCACGGGCATGGGGTCCGTGGGAACCTCAGCCGTGCCAATTTTACTCACCACGTGCCGCACCTCGGGAAAATGCGCCTTCAACTTCTTTTCGGCCGATGTGGTTACGCGAATCATCTCCTGCAAATTGCTTCCGGTGGGAATGGAAACCTGCATCGCCAAATCGCCTTCCTCCAAGCTCGGCAAAAAGACGCTGCCCAGCTGGGTGAATCCCCAAATGGCGAGGGCAAAGGCGCCAACCACGCCGGCCAAGACTGCGCGGCCCCGTTGCAACGTCCAATCCAGAATCCGGGCATACCGCACTCGAAGCCGATGAAAGAACCGTTCGGAACGATTTTCCTCAACCTCCGGACGCAACACCAGCGCCACCAGTGCCGGGACGTAGGTGGTGCTGAACAACAAGGCCCCCAACAGAGCAAAGACCACGGTTTGGGCCATGGGTTTGAACATTTTTCCTTCAATTCCGCTCAGGGTAAGAATGGGCAAGAAGA
>CANHXZ010000125.1 GCA_947464785.1 Flavobacteriales bacterium
CCTCCTATGTTGTGGGTTTTCTTGTTTTTATCCTTTTTCTCGTGAAAGGCACCACCGGGTTTGTCTGACATAATCCTAATTGTTGATCGTAAGGGCCGAGCGAAGATCGCTCGAGTGAGGGTCGATAATGTTTCAAAGCGTTCCGCTGGCGCAGCGTTTATCCAAAAAACTCCATCGTTAAAACCGTCGGTCTTTTCAATGAACCAGAACGGATACTGCTGTGGCTAGAGCAACCCCCGCCCAGATTCCCCACTTCATCCCCAGTTTTTGGTGGTAGCGTCGAATGAAGTGGTACTGTGGCGAGGTTAGGTTGTTCATTCTGAACATGATGAATCCCAAAACTACCCACAAACCGGTGAAGTACGTTTCGTTGTAGTTGCCGAATACTGTGGCAAATAGGACACTAAAGGCAAAGGGCGCGAGCAACGGCACGGTAAATCCTGTCCAGGTATACCGGGTACGGAGAAAATCGTTCTTGATTCCGTTTTTAAAGGGACTCATGGCCAAAAAGGCCAAGCGAATTCGCGTCAACAAAAGAACAAAACCGGAAAAAAGGAGCGCAGCCAAGATATACTGCCCCCATTTGGGTACGAATGCCCACGTGTAGACGTAGCCCAGTTCGGCCGAAGAAAAGGCGCCCACTACCCCGCCCAAAAGAGCTCTGGAGGAGGCAAGGGCTCCCATCCAAAAAACAAAGCTGTGGGGGATAAACTTCCATTTCATCCACCACTTCCAGGACTCAACAACCGCAATCCCGGTAAACGCTAGAATCATTGGCGGCAGCAGGTAAACGCCAAAGACCGCATCGCCCGTCCACCCTTCCTGGCCGGTGTAGAGTACGCGAAAATGCAGCTCTGGGTCAACGTCGTAAAACAAGGCGAACAGAAACGAAAGAATGCGTTCGGACCAGACCACGAGAAAATAAGCCAACAAAACTTCACCGGATTGCCCCACGACCATTTTGGTATTTACCTTGGTCGTGGTTTTGCGGATTTTTTCATCTTGTGAATCCATGGTGCCAAAATTACATATTCATGAGCAAGATTGCTTTTCACCGTTTGGTCTGCATCCTTTTTATTTTGTCTACCCTAGGTGCTACCGTTCAGGGCCAAGGACTGCACCTGCCTCCGCTGCTGCGGCCCCAGAGCAGTCAAGATTTGATCCACACCCTCGAAAAACTGCGCCAACCGCTGCGGGTAGTCTATGTTGCGGCCCATCCGGACGACGAAAACACACGACTGCTCGCTTATTTGGCACACGGCAGGAAGGCAGAAGTTACGTATTTGTCTCTGACCCGCGGCGAGGGCGGACAAAACCTAATGGGCGCGGACGTGGGGAAACCCTTGGGATACATCCGAGAGCATGAATTGCTTGCTGCGCGCTACGTGGATGGAGCAATGCAGGCGTTTGGTACCTGTGCGGATTTTGGATACAGCAAAACGGACACGGAAACGTGGAGCAAGTGGAACCGGGAGCAAGTACTTGCGGAAACGGTTCAATGGCTTCGTACCCACAAACCGAACGTGGTGGTTACGCGCTTCTCCCCAACACCCGGCAACACCCATGGCCACCATACTGCATCGGCGCAAATGGCCGTTTGGGCATCGGACAGCGCGGCATCTGGAACGTATCGGGATGACTTGGGTTCTCCCTGGAAAGTGGATCGGGTGGTGTGGAATACGTCCAGCTGGTTTTTTTCGTCGGGCGGTTTTGACACCACCAATCTTCGTTGGGTTGACTTGGGCGAATGGGATCCCGAAGTAGGCGCATCGTTTGGTGAACTGGCCGCAAAAAGCCGAAGCATGCACAAAAGTCAGGGATTTGGAGCTGCCGCCTCGCGCGGTTTCCAGAAAGAGTATTTTTCGCTTTTGCGGGGTTCTTGGTCCCATCCCACCGATCCGTTTGACGCAAACGCAACAACACCGTCGGTTCTATCGGTGGGTGGATTGCTGTACAACTGCGAAAAGGCCCTTCGCTTGAAGCAATTGGAGAAAGCCCAAATGTTGGCCGAAAAAGCCTACAAACGTAGATTGCTTCTTTCCACTTCAATGGAACCCTACGAACAGCACCTTTGGACCAACTTGCTGCTGGGATTGTGGGGCGTGCAATTGGAAGTGCGCGGCCCTCAATACGCCTGCAGTTCGGAAGATCTTGCACTGGAGTGGCGCTTGTTGGCGCGCGCATCGGGCGTTAGCATCCACGTTCCAAGCGGTTCCGTTTGGAAATTAGAGCCCAATCAATTGCGGAAGGAATCGATTACCACTGCCGCAAGTGCCAACAGCTGGACCGTGGTGGTGGAACGCGCGGGCATTCCATTGGAACTTACCACACAATCCTATTTTGTGGAGGTTGACCCCATTGAGGGAGAACGCTACAGTAAAACTTTATTTAAAGATAAGTACAGTGTTCAATTTCAGTTTGATGAATTAGTCGTAGCAGGCCATCAATCGCCTAAAGTGCGCGTAGCGTTAAGCAGCAACGCCAAGCCAGCGCAAGATTCGGGATGGTTTGTTTGGCGCCTTTCGTACCAATCCGCAGAAGATCCGTTGGATAAGGTAGTGTTCACGGATTCTGTCGCACATACCGCAGGCCCCAACAGCAGCTCCTTGATCCTTAATTTACCGCCAGCGCCTCCTGTGTTTGCGGGAACGGGGACGCTGACCGGCCAATGGAAAACCTCCGCCGGAACGTACGCCAATTCGTGGACGGACTTGGATTATCGACACCTCCCCCGTTTGGGATACGCCACCCCGGCGGAGGCAAAATGGGCCGTCCTCCTCTCTTTGCCCGTAAAACGCAAGGTGGGTGTTCTGAGTGGATCCGGAGACGCAACCCAACAGGCTCTGGAGTCGTTGGGGCACGAGGTGGTTCAGTTGAATCCCAGCACGTGTTCCGCTCGTGATTTAATGCACCTGGACGCCCTAGTGGTTGGGGTTCGGGCGGCAAACGTGCACAAAATGGAATGGGTTGAATTGGAAAAAAACCTGCTGGAATTTGCCGCGTCGGGAAAAACGATTGTTGTTCAGTACCAAACAACGGCCGAGCTCCCACCTTCCTTCTTGGCTCCCTTGAATTTCAAGTTGAGCCGAAACCGAATGACCCAGGAGGAACGACCCATCACTACCTTGGCGCCAAAACATCCGGCGGTACTTTTCCCGTACCGCTTGAACGAAGCCTCATGGAGCGGTTGGGTTCAAGAGCGATCCCTCTACCACGGCCAAGCCAACGGTTCTAGTTCCATCCTTTCGGGGGCCGACGACGGTGAAACGCCCCAAACGGGGCTGTTGGAGTGCATCCCTTGGGGCCGAGGCACGGTGGTGTACACCGGCTTGAGCTTGTTTCGGCAGTGGCCGGCGGGGGTGCCTGGGGCCTTCCAAGTATTGGCCAACCTGATTGAGTTGAAGCAGCCATGAGTGCGTTGGATTTTGCGGTCATTGGATTGGCGCAAGTGCTCATCCTTGGGATCGGCTGGTGGATCCTGCGCAAAGGGTCTTCCCAAGAGGACTTTTTGCGGCACCAAGCGCAGCCTTGGTTCTCTGTTGGCATAGGCATCATGGCCACGCAGGCCAGTGCCATTACCTTTTTGTCTGCTCCCGGATTGGCCTTTTCGCAGGGCGTGGGATTCATTCAGTTTTACTTGGGAATGCCGGTGGCCTTGTGGATCATTTCAAGATGGGCCTTGCCGTGGTACTACCGTTTGCGCGTGGTAACGGCGTATGAATTTTTGGAACATCGGTTTGACCGCCGGGTCCGCAGAATTGCTTCTTTGCTGTTCCTGGCGCACCGCGGAATAGCCGCAGGACTCACCATCTACCCCCCTGCCCTGGTTTTTCACTACGCGCTGGGCTGGGACTTGGCGCTTTCGGTCGTTGGAATTGGAGCGACGGTCCTGCTGTATACCGTAACCGGTGGCGCACGAGCCGTCGCGGTTACCCAAAAAGTGCAAATGGGCATCATTACTTTGGGGATGGTTTATGCGGCCTATTCCCTGGCGTCGGAAAAACCCGACACCCTCACTTGGGAGCAATGGCTGTATCCTGCCGAGGCCACGCACCGGCTGGATTGGTTGGACTTCAATTGGGATCCCAGCACACCGTACACGGTGTGGAGCGGATTGTTGGGCGGAACGTTTTTGATGCTTTCCTACTTTGGCACAGACCAAAGTCAGGTTCAACGGTATTTGGGCGGTTCCGACATCCGGCAAAGTCGCCTGGGATTGCGGTTCAACAGTATTTTAAAAATACCGCTTCAGGCATCCATTCTCTTTTTGGGCATCTTGCTGTATGCGCACTACAGTCGGCAGGAAACGCCTCTGCACTTCAACACTTCTTTGGTTGAAAACGTACTCCACCAAGCTACGGACGCAGAACAAGCTACGTTCAAATCCTGGGAAACGGAGCATGCACAACTGGAGACAGAACGGAGAATGTTGATTAAACAAAAGGATGAGTCAAATATATCTAATGATTTATATATAAACGATTTAAATAATAAAATAAACACC
>CANHXZ010000126.1 GCA_947464785.1 Flavobacteriales bacterium
GTTTTGGTTCTTGCAACCATCGGCTGGGGACCTGTTCGCGGTGCTTTGCTGGAGCCGATTTCGGTTTTTTTTGCGCCGGACACTCTTGCACCGCCTGCCCCCAGTAAACGAATGGCCGGTGTTCCGCTTCCGGATCCCAACTCGTGGGGGCGGCCGCAAACCGCTACCTTATTGAGTGCGGCAATTCCAGGGGCCGGACAGATTTACAACCGCGAATACTGGAAAGCCCCCTTGGCTTGGGCGTTGATGGGTGGAACCGGTTACTACTTCTGGTTGCAGCAAAAGCAAACCAATCATTTCAACGCTGCTTTGGACGCGCGTTTGGACAACGACCCCACCACCGTGGATCCCTACGCCAACGTGTACACGCCCACGCAATTGCTCTCCTTAAAAAACACCGCACGCCGGTCCCGCGATTACGCCTTTTTGGGCGTGGTGGCCGCTTGGGGCTTTCAGGTATTGGACGCGCACGTTGGCGGGCACCTCTATGCCTTCGACGTTGGGCGCAACCTGACTTTGGATGCGAAAATAGCACCCGCCACCACGGGCTTGGGCTTGGGGCTAACTTTGGACTTGAAACGCACTACTCCCTCCCTACCATGAAAATTGCGTTAATCGGTTACGGCAAAATGGGCCGCGCCATCGAACCTTTGGCTTTGGCTGCAGGACACGAACTGGTTGCACGTGTGGGCAAGGGCCAATGGGACGATCCGGCTCAGGCGTGGCGCACCGCAGACGTCGCCATAGAGTTTACGCATCCAGACTCCGGCGCGGAACACGTCCTACGTTTGTTGGATGCGGGAATCCCAGTGGTGTGCGGAACCACAGGATGGAACCAACAGCTTCCTGAAGTCGAGGCACACTGCCGGGCTTTGGGCGGCAAAATGGTGGTTGCCAGTAACTTCAGCATTGGAGTGAACCTCTTTTTTGCGGTAGCAGAATTTGCGGCCCAAAAAATGGCGGCATGGCCCCAGTACGCTGCTTCCATTCATGAAATCCACCACACCGCCAAAGTGGACGCACCGTCGGGAACGGCAAAAACACTGCTTCAACGAGTTGAAAATCAAGGTTATTCTGACCTATCCGTCACCTGGGAACGTAAAGATCCGGCGCCCGGTACCCACGTTTTGACTTTTGCATCTCCTGTGGACCGAATTACTTTGGAGCACGAAGCCGTCAGCCGCGACGGGTTTGCGGGTGGAGCGCTTTATTGCGCCGAACAAATCGTACGCGCAGAGCCCGGCGTATACCGCGTGGAGCAATTGCTTTTTGGGCACTAAACCCTTGGCTTGAACCGCTCAAGGAGCCGAGCTTTTGGTTATCTTTGGGCGCTATGAAAAAAATCATTCTCCTTGCGCTGGGATGCCTGTCTGTAGCCGCACAGGCCCAGCTGTTTACGGTTCAAACCCCAAAAGGACCCCTTGCCGTTTCGGTTGAAGAGTTTGAATACGTTTTCAACAAGAATAAAGACATCGGGAAGCAAATTGATCCCAAAACGCCGCAAGAATACCTGGATTTGTACGTTTCGTTCAAGCGGAAAGTGGCTGAAGCTTTAGTGCTGGAAAAAGACCAAATCCCTGCTTTTCAGCAAGAATACGACTCTTACTACAAGCAATTGGTGAAGCCGTACCTCACGGACAAACAAGCCGATGCCCGCATTTTGGAAGAGGCCTACCAACGCCTGCAAACCGACGTTCACGCCGCCCACATCATGCTGGATTTGGCCGAAGACGCCCTCCCGGAGGATACCGTTCGGGTGTACAACGATTTGCTGAAAATTCGCCAACGTTTGGTCAATGGCGAGGACTTTGGCGCCTTGGCGCAAAAAGTATCGTCCGATACCTACTCCGCACAGCGCAACGGAGACCTGGGTTGGTTTACGGCCTTCCAAATGGTTTATCCCTTTGAGACAGCCGCCTACAACACCCCCATCGGGCAAATCTCCATGCCGGTGCGGTCCCCCTACGGTTACCACTTGGTAAAGGTTCTGGAACGACGCCCCGCGCGCTACAAAATGGAGGCTGCGCACATCTTGTTGATGGACAACCCCGAAAATCCTTCTGAAGCCAACGCAGAGGCGCAAATCAAAGCGTTGCACGAACAACTGAAGAACGGTGCGGAATTTGGCGACCTCGCCAAAAATTACTCCATGGACAAGACGTCGGCCAAGAACCAAGGCCGCTTGCCGGTATTTGGAATGAACGACATGCTCCCTGAGTTTGAGGAAGTAGTGTTTGGCTTGCCCGCGGATGGCGCCTATTCGGAGCCTTTCAAAACCAAGATTGGCTGGCACATTGCACAACGTATTCGCCGCGTGAGCGTTCCAGCCGTTGCGGACATCAAGTCTGAATTGGAAGCGAAAATTCGCCGCGACGCCCGCAGCAATGCCTCCAAAACGGAGTACCTCAATCAATTGCGCAAGACCTATGCGTTGAAAACCGACGCCAAAGCGTTGAAGAAAGTATTGGCCACCGTGGATTCCAATTTTGTTAAAGGAGCGTGGAAACAGCCCGCCTACAGCAAGAAATGGGACAAGCCGTTTGCTACGCTAACGGTACCCGGTGCCGACGGTGCGATCAAGACCAAAACCCAATGGGATGCCCTGCAGTACCTCCTCAAGGTTCAAGAGCGTCCGCGTCCCGGCAAAAACCCGCAAACCGTTGCCTACGAATCCTTGAACCGTTGGGTGGACGAGTGGTTGTTGAGCGAAGAAGAGGGTCAACTTCCCGCTAAGTTTCCAGCGTTCCGCTTCTTGGCCAACGAGTACAAAGAGGGCATTTTGGTGTTTGAATTGACCCGCGAAATGGTTTGGGACAAGGCCTCCAAAGACACCGCCGGTTTGAATGCCTTTTTTGACGCCAACAAAGCCAACTATTCTTGGAACGAGCGCCGCAGCGGCCAGGTGTTCCAGTGCAGCGACGAAGCAACGGCCAACAAACTCTTGCGTTTGTTGAACAAAGGAACGGAGGCCAGCAAAGCCGTCGCCCTGCTGACCACCAAGGATGCTTTAGCCGTGCGACTTTCAACGGTTGAGGCCGAAAGAGGCGCATCCAACCTGAGCCGCGAGCAAGAACTGTTGCTGAATGCACCAGGCACCGGATTGAAAAAGGTATCGGCCACGGAGCTGGTTTGGGTGAAATCCTTGCGCGCGCCGGAACCCAAGGCCATGCGCGAGGTTCGTGGCGCAGTTATTGCGGACTACCAGAAAACTTTGGAAGCGCAATGGCTGGAATCCCTCAAGAACAAATACCCGGTTACCATCAACACTTCCGCGTGGGATACGCTGCAGGCACAATTGGTTCGTCCCTAATGCGTTTAGCTCGTTGTTTTTTTGCGGCGGTTGCCGTAGTGCTGAGCGCACCTATTTGGGCCCAGCCAATCCCGGCTGCCGCATCGCAACCCCGGCTGCCCCCCAACCAAGTGGATGGGTTGGCTGCTGTTGTAGGTAAAGAAATCGTGTTGCACTCGGAGGTTTTTCAACAGAAAGAGGCCCTGGATCGCGAATTTGCCCAAACCGGACAACCGGCGCCCAGTCTGTGTGCGGTTTTTTCCGAGTTGGTCGTGGAAAAGCTGCTCCTCCACCATGCTGAGATTGATTCCGTTGTGGTGTCGGACCCTGAGGTGGACGACGCCATCGGTCGTCGGGTAGAGCAGTTGGCGTACCAAATTGGGTCGCAAAAGAAACTGGAAGACTACTACAAGAAGTCGGTTTTGGAAATCAAGGAAGATTTGCGTCCGTTGATGAAAAACCAGATGACGGCTCAGCGGATGCAGCAAACCATCACGGAAAAGGTTGAATTGACGCCCAAGGATGTTGCCGACTTTGTGTACGGCATTCCCAAGGACTCCCTTCCTTTGATCAATGCGGAGGTTGAATACGCCCAATTGTGCATCAAGCCCAAGGTGAGCGACGCCGCCAAACTAGAGTCCATCGACCGGTTGAAAGGATTGAAGGCGCGCATTGAAAAAGGTTCCAGCTTTGCCTCCATGGCCATTCTGTATTCCGAGGATCCGGGTTCCAACAAATCCGGTGGCGAGTACAAAGGAATCAAACGCGGTCAATTCGTCAAGGAATTTGAAGCCGTAGCGTTCAACTTGAAGCCCGGTGATGTTTCGGAACCGTTCGAAACCGAATACGGTTTTCACATTTGCCAGGTTCAAGCCAAGCGCGGCGAAGAATTGGATCTTCGGCACATCTTGATCAAACCACGAGTAGAAGAAAAAGACGTGGAACGGGCGGCTGCCACCTTGGACAGTTTGCGTGCCGCAATTGTCTCCGGTCAATTGGCGTGGCGCGAGGCCGTGGCTCGCTATTCGGACGACAAGCCCACCTCCGCCAACGGTGGAGTGGCCATGAATCCGCAAACCACGGACACCAAATGGGATTTGGCAGACCTCAACGCTGAATTGTTGGTGCA
>CANHXZ010000127.1 GCA_947464785.1 Flavobacteriales bacterium
GTAGGCAGACATGGCCTTGGCAATGGTTCCCGATGCTCCCCCGGCGCGAAAAAAATGCCGGACGGTTTCTTGACCGGCGCCAATTTCTGCAAAAGTGCCGTAAATATTGGGATTTAGGTTTATTTTCAGCGCTTTTTGCGCGGAGGTGAGGACCATTTGTTCCATGCATCAAAAGTACGATTAAATTTGCCCTTATGTCCGCGCTATCACTGGAATTTTTAGGCACCGGAACCTCGCAAGGGGTGCCCGTCATCGGGTGCAGTTGCCCGGTGTGTACGTCTTCCAATTCAAAGGATCAACGGTTGCGTACCTCGGCATTGGTGCGAACGTCAAGCGGTTGCGTGGCCATCGATTGCGGTCCTGATTTTCGGCAGCAAATGCTCCGAGCTGGGGTCAGTCAATTGGATGCGGTGGTACTGACCCACGAACACATGGACCACGTCTCGGGTTTGGACGATTTGCGCGCGCTCCAATTTTTACAAAAGCGCCCTACCGCGATCTACTGTTCGGAGCGTGTAGAACGTCGACTGCGGCAACAGTTTGCGTACGCATTTTCGGAAAAACCCTACCCAGGTGCTCCGCAATTTGAATTGCATCGAATTGAAGCGGGTATACCGTTTGAATTGGCCGGGGAGACCTGGATGCCGTTTGAGGTGGAACACGGATCGATCCCGGTGTTGGCTTTCCGCATTGGATCACTGGTGTACATAACCGACGCCAGCTCCATTCCAGAGGAAAGTTGGACCTACGTGCAAAATGCGCACCATTTGGTGCTCAACGCCCTGCGGATTGAACCGCATTACAGTCATTTTCATTTGGAACAAGCCCTTGAAATGGCCCAAAAAGCGGGCGCCCGGAAAGCGTGGTTGACGCACATCAGCCACCACTTAGGGCTCCATCAAGAGGTAGGCGAACTTTTGGTCCCCGGCGTCCAATTGGCCTACGACGGCCTCGTGGTGTCGGAGTAAAGGAATCGATTAACGTACTACCGAAAAGCGTAGTAATTCCCTCGGGTGAAAATCCCCACAGAGGAACCTTTTAAATCCTTAAAAGGTAAGTAGTTGAAAGCTTTACCCTCGCGTAAAGGTTCAGGTCCTTCGGGGTTGAACAGTGTGAGTTCTGCAGGGGATCCTTCCGCAATTCGGACTTGTCCTAAATTCAGCAGGTTTCGCGGACCGTGGGTTACGGCACGAACCCACGCGGATTGGGCCTGATGTTGAGAACCGTAGCGTGCCGTAAAAGCACTGTAGGCGTACTCCAATGAGGCTGCCCCGTAGGAGGCGTAATCGAATTCAATCTGCTTGCTTTCAATATCGTAGGGGCGGTGTCCCGAGGAAATGGCGTCCAGGGTGCCGTCCAGAATACCCGCCCAAAGTGCCTCTTGATCCGACTTGGAGCGAACCGGAGGAAATACTTTTAAATTGGTGTCAAAGTTGGCCAAATCTTCATCCGTGAAGAGCAAGTGAGCGATCGTGGTATCTGCCGTTACCGCCAAACCGCGGTCTTTTGCTGCAGCCACCAAGGCCACCCCTTCCGCTGAAGAAACTCCGTGAACGTGAAGATTTCCACCCGTATACTCCAACAATCGGAAATCGCGTTCCAGTCGAATGCATTCTGCAAGCGTGGGAAGCGTTTTCAATCCCAAGCGCGTCGTAGCGGCGCTTTCGTGCACCGAGCCGTGCGGGTTGAGCGAACGATCCACGGGGATGCTGTAAATAGGGACGTCGCGGTCGCTGGTGTACTGGAGGGCAAGCTTGAGGAGCAGTGCGCTTTCCGTGGTTCGGTAGGCGTCAAAAAATCCCACGGCACCGGCTTGCTGTTGCAAATGCAGCTCCGCCATTTGCGCTCCGTTTGTTCCTGAACTCAGCGCTCCAAGCGGTAAAAACTCAACGGGCAGGTGTTGGGTTTCAGCCAGAAAGGCTGCAATTCCGGTGGCGTTGTCGCGTACGGGATTTCCTTCGGGAGAGACGGCCACTTGAACATAGCCTCCGCGGAGTGCAGCGGCGCCTAAGGTGGCATACGTTTCGCGTTCGTCGTGTCCGGGTTGACCACAGGTGGCCAGTACATCAACCCATCCGGGAGATACCCAAGAAGTAGCTGATTCTGAAGTAGGTTCTACGGACTGAATTTGACCGTCGGCCAAAACCAAATGAACCGTTTGGCCGTCGTACGGCGAATGCGGGTCTACTACCCGGACGCGTTCCAAGCGATCGCTCATGGGGTCAAAGGTACTGATTTACGCGCGAAATAAGATTCTGTGGCCAAGACAAAGCCTGCGAGCAGGAGCCACCAAAACGGAGCGCCAAAGAACGAGGCGTTTCCCGTTGCTGCAGTTGGGGATGGAGTAGGGGCTTTGCCTTGGCTGTTTTCCACTTGAGGAGAAGGGCGTGACGAACCCGTTTCACGACGACTGGGGTGCAGGGCCACCACATTCAGGGTGTCGCCGTTGGGGGTGGACTGCCACAGAAATCCCGGCAAAAGGGGTTGGGATCGGGTGGACGAATTCCAAATGCGGCCATTTTGGTACCAATTGCTTCCGGCCGCAGCATTTTTAATGAATCCGCGGTCGTTTTGTGCGGTGCGTTGACTGCGGCCTCCCCATTCGGACATGCGTCGAACCCAAGCAAAGGGGTACGGCGATTGATGCAGTTTCGAATCAGCAGCGGCATCCCACGGGTCCGAGAGCCAAAACAAATTGGATTGCAATCGATGGCTCAGCGCGGCCTCTGCGTTGTTTTTGAGCAGTACATCGTGATTGGCTCCGCAAAGGCTGTCCGGTAAGGGACCGTTCTCCATTTCAACAGCTTGAAGAGCTGTAGGCATTCGGGCCACCATTCCTTCGTAAAAGGGTGATTTGGGTGCAATTTGGTTCATGGGTTGTGCCGTTCCCCCTTGAATTCCCCGGTTGCACCCCAAGATTCCAATTCCTTGGTTCGACGCAGTGCGCAGTGCTTGTTTTTCCACCGCAGGGAGCGCATCCCAATCGCGAACCACCACCAAAGCCGTGCCTTTGGGGTCCAAATCCTTTGCGCCAAGGCTGGATTTTACCACGGCTTCGTGCGGTGTCGGAGCCAGTGCCCACGGAGGTTTGTTCCCAGACGGGACCCAACCCAGGTAAAGTATTTGTTTTCCCGTGTTTGCGGGAATCCAGAAATGCCGGCGCCCGCCGTGGGAGAACCTCAATTCTACCGGGCAATTTCCTCCCTCGGGAGCGGTAAATTCAGTTTGTACGGTAGCCGATTGATTGGGAACGGCGCGAAAAGAACTCCATTGCACGCGTTTACCTGCGCACCACCACTCCAAGCGCTGGCTCAGGGTTGGGTTTTTCGTGGACGAAAATTGTACGTATCCCCGCCAACGGTTACCTCCTGAGGGATGGGGCTCAATCCAAGCCGAGTCTGGCCAAGACACCGTTTCAACGGTAGATCCAACGGATTCAATCCGCGGGGAATCTTCGTCCAAAGGCTCGCGCCATTCGGTATCGGAAAATGCCAATGAGCAATTGGAAATCAATGCTTTGGATCGATCTGATTCTCCAGTAGGTTGAATGCTGTCTAATTGAGTCAGCCATTCTTCAGCCGTTCGGGAAACACGCCCCAAGGGAAAGAACTCCGAGTGTACTTCCACCGTTTGGTTGCGGGGAAGCTCTTCCAGGGCCAACTTCATTCGGCGCTTGGCTTCGTCCATACGGCTAACTTTCTCGTCGTACGGCAATTCCATGCTGGCCGACGCATCCAAATACCATTGGTACGGGTCGGACGACTTTGAGGCACCCCATTGCGGTTGTGCCAAAAACAGAACGCCTAGAAGCAGTGACAACAGGCGCAGCGCCAGGAGGATGCGTTGTCGGGGTTCGGATCTTTTTTCCTGAGATTCCCATACCTCCCGAAGGAGTCGGGTATCCGAAAAAACAATCCGTTTGGGACGAATGAGCTTTGAAAAGTGCGCATACAGGGGAAGGGCTGCCAAAAGCAATCCCCAGAGCGCCATAGGGTTGCCCCAGGTCAGTCCTTCCATTCGGTAGAATTCCTCAAAGTGAAGTGAAATCCCATTCCCGGTTTGGATTTAAGAACCAACGTTCCTTCCCAGGTGACCACCTGATCCGTTTTGAATTTTTGACCGGGTACCGCCAACTCCAATCCCATAACACTCTCGGGTCCCGCACCGCCACAAAAAAAACACGACGAAAAGGTGTAGGCCGATAGCGCATAAACCTTTCCGGTGATGTCAACGGGTACCATGTAGCCGGTAATCCGAACTTGCTGCCCCTGCAACGCTAGAATCTCCGCTGGGAAATTGGCCTTTTGCGACCAGGTGTTTCTGCCGGCATCAAATACTTCTTCAAATTTGGTGGTTGCCAATTGCCGCCAGGTAATCTTTGGAGGAACCTGAGCATGTAAATGGTTGGACCCCAA
>CANHXZ010000128.1 GCA_947464785.1 Flavobacteriales bacterium
CCGTAAACGCTTACTTTTTTTTCAATTCCAATGGCCGACGCCGGGATGCCGCGTTCCAGCAGCCAGACGATCACTTGTTGGCGAACGCGTTCCTCCGGGGTGTCCTGCACCCATTGCTTCCGCACTTCGTCCCAAATCGGTTCCACGGTGCAAAGCACGCAAAAAAAACACGCCCCCGCGGTACAATTATTCCGAAATTTGGGCATGAATTGGTGGGAATACGCACGCAACTGGGCCGAACGCTGGCCGCAATCCATTGACCTGCCTGGTTTAAATGCGCAAAAGGCGTTGGCGCCCCCGCAGCGCGCCCCGCGAATGACCGCCGTACCGCAACCGGAGCACGCAAACAAACACGCCGCCGTTTTGGTTTTGTTGTTCCCGCAAAACAACCAACTGCATACGGTGCTGATTGAACGACCCGCCTACGATGGAGTGCATTCCGGACAAATGGCCTTTCCCGGCGGTGGTTTGGAGGCACACGATGCGGACTGGGTGGCCGCCGCGCTGCGCGAAACGCACGAAGAATTGGGAGTTCCGCCCTCGGAACCTGTTGTACTGGGACCGTTGACCCCACTGTACATTCCTCCTTCTGGTTACTTTGTGCAGCCGATTTTGGCTGCGTTGCCCGCTCCATGGGCCTGGCAGCCGGACGCGGCTGAAGTGGCGAGTGTGCATGTTCTTCCACTTCAGGGGTTTCGCAAAGAACTGGTGGACTTGCCTCGTGCGGGAGTTGTGCCGGCTTGGGGCGGTGGGCCACAACCCATCTGGGGCGCCTCGGCCATGATTCTGGCGGAGGTCCTTGCTCTGCGGGAATTGCGTACCTTCGCATTCCCAAACGAATTTGATTGAAACTACTCAAACGCGACCCCTTTGGCACCCCGTTGTTCCTGAAGCGATTGGTGATTTTCACCTTCGGAATGGTCGTTTGGTACCGCCTCAACAAGGTCAACAAAACGGAAGTACACGGCGTGGAACATTTGGCGGGATTGCCGGACCGCAACGTATTGTTCGTCAGCAACCACCAGACGTACTTCATGGACGCAAGTGCTATGTTCCTGGTTTTTAACCACGTGTATTGGGGGATGCCCGGAAAAACCCACGCTTGGTGGCGGATGTGTTTTCCCAAGACCAATCTCTTTTTCGTAGCGGCCAAGGAAACCATGAAAGCTGGACTTTTGCCGCGTTTGTTGGCACTGGCGGGCTCCATCAGCATCAAACGTACGTGGCGGGCGGCCGGTAAAACCGTGGACCGCGGCGTGGATCCCCGGGACATTGAGAACATCCGCAAGGCCATCCAGTACGGCTGGGTCATCACGTTCCCCCAAGGAACCACCAAACCGTTTGCCCCCGGGCGGCGCGGCACGGCGCACATCATCAAAGACACGCAACCCATTGTGGTCCCGGTGGTGCTCGACGGTTTTCGCCGAGCATTTGACAAGAAAGGTTTGTACCTGAAAAAACGAAATACCACGTTATCTTTAACGTTCAAAAAGCCGTTGGAACTCCATCCGGACGAAGACGTTCAGGCCCTGTTGGACCGCATCATGGATGCCATCGAACAAAGCCCAGCGTACCGTCCCAAAAACCAGATTGCCGAATGAAATTACGTTCCTTATTGACCTTAGTTACAGCAGCGGTACTGTCCGCGGGCTGTGTGGACACCATCGTGGATCCCAACGAAAAGATGGAAGACCGCAACATTGTGTTGAAGGTTTTTTCCTACTTCGAAGGAGCGCTGCTTTCTTCTGATTCTTTGTACACCATTGGGCAGGCGGAAGTTAAGTTCACCGACGTCCGCTTTTTGTATTCCGGCTACACCTTTGTAAGCACCTCTGGGGACACCCTCCACGCGGACACGACCGTCACAATGCACGCTTTTGGCACGAACGAAGCCTACTTGGCTAAAATGCCTGCCGGCGCCTACAACGGTACTCACTTTTTCACTTTGGGCGTAGATACCAACAACGCCAAAATCGCACCGGGGCAGTTCCCCGAAGATCATCCCTTGCGCGACGGTGTACTCTACCGCGGAGCCGGCAAAGGCTACAACCACATGTACTTCACCGGGGTCATGCGCAAAACGGGCGATACCTTAGCGCCCACCAAGCCCTTTACGCTGGTGGTAGCCACTCCCGCTTTAAACACCAAGTTTGAGCGGAAGATGGGCTTTTCCATCGGTGGAAACCGCACCTGCAACATCAACGTCGTTCTGAACATCGATCGACTTTTGCAAGGAATTGATCCTTGGCAAACCCCAATCATCGAATCGGACCCCACCAAGCCGGGTGATTTTGCGGAAGCGGTAAAAATCAAGCAGAATTTAGTCCCCGCCTTCGTCATTCAGATTTAACCGTGCGCATCCACTTTATTGCCATTGGGGGCAGTGCCATGCACAATTTAGCCCTTGCCCTGCACGAACGCGGGGATCAAGTAACGGGATCGGACGACGAACTATTTGAACCTTCCGCCAGCCGTCTGAAGGCCGCTGGATTGCTGCCCGCCAGCCTGGGTTGGGACCCTGCTCGGATCACATCGGATTTGGACGCGGTGGTTTTGGGCATGCACGCCCGCGGAGACAACCCGGAACTGTTGGCCGCCCAAGCCTTGGGCCTCCCCATTCATTCGTACCCGGCCTTTTTGTACGAGGCATCCAAAGACAAGACACGCGTGGTGGTGGCCGGAAGCCACGGCAAAACCACGGTAACTTCCATGCTGTTGCACGCCCTAAATGGAGCGGGCCGGCGGGAAGATTTTATGGTGGGCGCCCTTCTGGAAGGGTACAGCACCATGGTGCGCCTTTCCTCCGAGGCCGAGTTCATGGTTTTGGAAGGCGACGAATACCTCAGTTCGGCTTTGGAGCCCCTTCCCAAATTTCATTTGTACCGCGCCAACATTGCGCTGATCACCGGCATTGCGTGGGACCACATCAACGTGTTCCCCACTTTGGAGGTGTATGTGGAGCAGTTCCGGCAGTTTCTGCGAACCATGGAGCCTGGCGGTGCCGTGATCTACAACGCAGACGACCCCTTGGTGGTTGAGGTGGTGGAGTCGGACTCCTCACCGTTGAAAAAAATACCGTACCGAACCCCGTCGTACCGCGTGGAAAACGAGCGGACGGTTCTGGAAACGCCGCTGGGCGACGTTCCGCTCCAAGTATTTGGGGCCCACAACGCCAGCAACGTAGAAGCCGCCCGTTGGCTGGCCCAGGAAATGGGCGTGGACGACGAAACGTTTTACGAGGCCATCACCACCTTCAAAGGCGCATCCAAGCGTTTGGAATCCTTGCCCACCGGCAGCACCCGCGTTCTGGCGTTCAAGGATTTTGCCCACGCCCCCAGCAAGGTAAAGGCCACCGTGGCCGCGCTCCGCGAGCAATTTCCCAACCGTCGTGTGGTGGCCTGCTTGGAGCTGCACACCTTCAGCAGTTTGAATCCCAATTTTCTGCCGCTGTACGCCGGTTCGTTGGACGGTGCAGACGTCCCCCTGGTGTACTTCAATCCGCAGGCCGTAGCCCACAAAAAATTGCCGGAACTGAACGCCGGGCAAGTGGGAGCCGCATTTGGTTCGCCGGCGCCGGAGGTGTACACCAGCAGCAGCGAGGTTCGCGCCGCCCTGGATCGGGCCGTGGGAACGGACGGCGTACCTACCGTGGTAGCCTTGATGTCCTCAGGAAATTTTGACGGCAACGACGTGTCCGAATGGACGCGCGTTTGGGCTTGATCACACGGATCTGCGACGCACGTCGCAACGAGTGAAAACGATCGGTATACGGGAACTAGAATCGATGCTCCACGTGCAGGTACCAACCCGCGCGCACGTCTTGGGTTTTCCAGTCCACCGTGGTCTGGTTTTGGATTCCCAGTCCCCAATCGCCAAAGCGATAGAGCCCACCGGCACCCAGTACCAGGCCCAAGCCTTTGGAGGAATACACGGAGTAGGGAGGAGTGGGGCACTGTGTGTTGTATTGCATGCGCACGGTGCGACCGTAGATCAAGCCCGCTTGGAACGTGAGGTCAAAGGGGCTTTGTTGCCCGTACAGGGAACCGTTGAGGGTCCAACCGCCGGCCACCCGACTGTCGTAATCCGGAGGGATGATGCTGTCGCCGTTGCGCTCGCCGTAGGCGTTCTGCACGAAAACAGAAGTCCCGATGTGGGGGTTCATTTGGTACGTGTAGTTGATGCCGTTGCCGATTCCCCAACCGGACAGATCCGTGGTGAAGTCGTAGGCCCCCAATTGAACGCCAAAGGCATGCTTTTTAATTGCTTGTGCCCATGCAGGCACAGCGACCGTGCACACCAGCAAAGCCGCAACCGTCCATTTTTTCATTGCTTATTCTTCTAAC
>CANHXZ010000129.1 GCA_947464785.1 Flavobacteriales bacterium
AAAATTGGTTTGAACCGTACGTTTTGGGCGGAAATTCCATTCTGCGTGCCCTCCACTACCCGCCCATTACCCAAGCACCCAACGACGCAGTTCGCGCGGCAGCGCACGAGGACATCAATTTGATCACTTTGTTGATGGGGGCTTCCGCCGATGGCTTGGAACTTCTTTCTGCTTCCGGCGACTGGATCCCCGTACACGTGGAAGATTCGCATTTGGTCATCAACGTGGGCGACATGCTGCAGCGTTTGACCAACAACAAGTTGCGCAGCACAACGCACCGGGTGGTGAATCCTCCGGTAGCGAAATGGGGCATCCCCCGGTTCAGCATCCCGTTCTTCCTCCACCCCATTCAGTCCATGCCACTGGATGCCTTGCCTTCCTGCGTTACGGAGGAGAATCCGCTGGCCTATGCACCTACTACCGCGGGCGAATACTTGGACGAGCGCTTGCGCGAAATTGGCTTGAAAGCGTGATGCGGATCGACATTGTCACCGTTCAACCGGGCCTGCTGGAGGGTGCTTTTTCGCATTCCATTTTGAAGCGCGCCCAAGACAAAGGCGTTGCCTCCGTGCACGTCCACGATTTGCGTCCTTTTGGTTCCGGCAAGCACTTTCAGGTGGACGACTACGCCTACGGCGGCGGGGCCGGCATGGTCATGCGTTTGGAGCCTTTGGTGGCGTGCATTGAATCACTGCAATCGGAGCGAAACTACGACGAGGTCATCTACCTGACCCCGGACGGCGAACGATTGAACCAAGGCATCGCGAACCAATTGTCCCTAAAGGGGAACTTAATCCTGCTTTGCGGGCACTACAAAGGGATTGATCATCGGCTTCGCGAGCACGTGGTGACGCGTGAAATTTCCATTGGAGACTATGTTTTGTCTGGTGGCGAATTGGCCGCTGCGGTGCTCACGGACGCCATCATACGTTTGCTTCCTGGCGCCATGAACGACGAAACCTCGGCCCTGTCCGACTCGTTCCAAGACAACCTTCTGGCACCTCCCGTGTACACCCGTCCGGCAGAATTCAGGGGGTGGAAAGTGCCCGAAATCCTGACGGGGGGCGACACCAAAGCCATTGACGTATGGCGCCACCAACAAGCGTTGGAACGCACGCGAAGGATTCGTCCGGATTTACTGGAGGAATAATTCTGCACTCGTGCGGCTTCAACGCACGCGAAGTTTTTTTGAGCTAAAAAAAGAGGGCTGTCTCGTTGCGAGACAGCCCTCTTTGGCTTTTGGCAATTCGGAGGGGGAAACCCTTTGAATACTAGTGGCGTGCCTCCTTGATACGAGCAGCCTTACCGTTGCGTTCGCGTTGGTAGAAGATGCGCGCACGGCGAACCTTACCGACTTTATTCATTTCAATTTTTTCCAAATTGGGCATATTGACCGGGAAAATACGCTCCACCCCTACGTTGCCCGACATTTTGCGGATCGTAAAGGTTTCGGTAGTTCCAGAACCGCGGCGCTGCAAAACCACCCCACGGAAAAACTGGGTACGGGTCTTTTCGCCTTCTTTAATTTGGTAGTACACCGTGATGGTGTCGCCGGCTGAAAAAGAAGCCAGGTCTTTGTTGGTCACGTACTTATCCTGTACGTATTGAATCAGATCCATGGTAATGGGTCTTTAAAGTACTGAACAGAAACAACATGCACCGCTCTGGCCAGAGGTTGGGACTGCGAACGTTGGATTGGATATACCTCACGCAACGGGGATGCAAATTTACAAAATAGAATTGAATGTACCAATCAACTCGATGCCTTGCTTTTGTGCCCAATCACAAAACCACAAAAACGGTGCGTCGGTTTTTCTGACGAGCGGCATCTGTGGTATTGGGAACCAAGGGTTTCTTCTCCCCATACCCCTTGGCCTGCAACCTGTTTGACTCAACGCCCGCACGAAGCAATCCGTTGCGAACCGCTTCTGCCCGGCGTGCACTGAGCGCCAAATTTGCCGCGTCGTCGCCCACATCGTCCGTATGGCCCTGTACCTCTACGCGCAATTCCGGACGGGTGCGCAGGTATTCGGCAAATCCTTCCACAATGGC
This sequence comes from Flavobacteriales bacterium, assembly GCA_947464785.1. GTDB lineage: Bacteria > Bacteroidota > Bacteroidia > Flavobacteriales > Schleiferiaceae > CAMDTE01. Next base: position 2,053 of record CANHXZ010000129.1, read on the forward strand.
CTGGGCGTTGGGGTTGAGCTCCGAAGAGTTTGAATTGAATTGGATGCTGCTCATGGCGTATTCGGTGCCTTTTTGCAGGGTTCTGGCTTCCAATTCAGCCCGAACAACGGGGCTGGACTTTGTTTGTTCCTCACTGATTATTTGACCGTTAAAAGCTGCATCTTCCTGAACCACTTGAACCAAAACGCGTTCGCCGGGGGCCAAAGCCACTACGTGGGCATAGCGGCCGTTTTCTAGGTCAACGCTTGCGGTTTTTACCATCTTGGAGGCCAAGTTGGTGATTTTTACCTCCGCCCCTTCCAAGCCCCGCGGATTGCCTTCGTTGGTGGCAACGGTTCCTTTGACCAGGGCCACCTTCAGCGGGCGAGCGGCTTCCGGCAAGGTGAACTGAAAAAGATCCCACCCGCCCGGACCTTGCCGCGTGTTGGTGGAGAAGTAGCCTTTCTCGCCGGCGATGTCCACAAAGAGTCCCACCTCATCTTCTTTGGTGTTGATGGGGATGCCCAAATTTTGCGGCACAGACCACACCTTTTTGTTGGCGTCCCAGCGGGTCCAAAAAAGATCCAGCCCGCCTACCCCCGGATGGCCCGACGAGGAAAAGTAGAGCGTAGCGCCGTCCGGGTGCAGAAAGGGTGATTTTTCTTCTTGTGCCGTGTTCACGGCGGTGGGCAACAACTCGGCCGCAGACCAGGAACCGTCGGGCAAACGTGTGGAACGGTACAGATCCAATCCTCCGATGCCCCCTTTCCGGTTGGAAACAAAGTAGAGAGCGTCTCCGTTGGCCGAAACCGACGGCTGGCTTTCCCAACTGTCCGGACGGTTGACGCCGCCTTCAACGGGGCGCAAGGGACCCCACGAGCTGCCTGTTTTTAAGGTCCAAAAGACGTCGCAGTTGCGGTAACCGGTGGAGGTGTTTTCGCAGACGGTGAGGTACAACTCGCGGTTGTTGGCGGTTACGGACGGGCCTCCCTCGTTCAAACCGCGGTTGAACGGACTTTCCAAGGCCGTGCCGGTGGTGAACTGTCCTCCTTCGTCGCTCCATTCGGCCGACATAAAGGATTCCAGGGTTCGCTTGACGGGTGCAGGTCCGCTTTTTCGATCTACCGTAACGGTTCTGCGCGTAAAGAAGGCTTCGGTTCCGTCCGGGGAAATGAGGGAAAGGTACTCGTCCGCAGGGGTGTTGATGCCCGGAACGGGTACCGGAATGAATTCCACCGGGTGTGCTTTCAGTTGCTCCGCCAAGGTCAAATCGCGGAGTAGGTTTTGCGCCTCGCGGTCCAAGCTCCCGTCCCGTTCGGGGTTTTTGAGGTAGGCTTCAACGGCTGTTTTCGCTCCAACGGAATCCCCCTTCACCGCACGGAGCGCCCCAACGTAGTAGAGAACCTCAGCTCGGTAAGACGGGCATTGGGCCAGCAATTTCTCCCACGATGCCAGCGCTTGCAAGGGCTGTTCCTGGCGCATGGCCAGCTCCCCCATGAGGTACAAGGAGTGTTCGGACCCGCCCTCTTTGCGAACGGCGGTTTGCAAATAAACCTTGGCCATGGGAAGATCCCCTTTGAGCAAGGATTTGAGCGCGTTTTGCTCGGTTTTGGTGGGCTGAGCACCGTCGTCACCGCATTGGCCCCATTCTACCTGGGCGTTCAGTTGGTAGCTTCCCGCACAGCAAACAAAGGCAGCAACGAAGAGCCACTTTTGCACCGGGACGCGTACCGTACCCGACGCGTTCACGGATTGGGTTCGTGCCATTGATTTTCGGTTTTGGCCACAAACAAGGTAACCGCTGCATCACCGGTGACGTTGATGACCGTGCGGCACATGTCCAGGAGACGGTCGATGGGAATGATGATGGCGATCCAAGCAGGATTCAGGGCGACGCTGTCCAGTACCATGAGGAGCATGACCAAACCGGCAGAGGGAATGGCCGCCGTACCCACGGAAGCCAGGACCGCGGTGAAGAGCACCGTCATTTGCTGGGCCAAGCTGAGGTCGATGAGGTGAAATTGAGCCAAAAAGATGACGGCTACCCCTTGGTACAAGCTGGTTCCGTCCATGTTGACGGTGGCCCCAATGGGCAAGGTAAATTGACTTACTTCTTCGCGAACGCCCAAATTGTTTTTGACGCAGTCCAGGGTGACCGGCAAGGTAGCCGCAGAACTGCTGGTGCTGAACGCAAGCAACTGCGCAGGACGCATTCCGCCGTGGAAAAACCGCAACGATCGCAACCAGGAATAACCTTGGGACCGAAGTGCCCACCAAACC
>CANHXZ010000130.1 GCA_947464785.1 Flavobacteriales bacterium
CAAGCGCACCAAACCTACCGGATCCGTACCCGTGTAGCCTCCGTTTTGAAACAACGTATCGTTCAGGTACACGGAAACCGTCGGGCCGGCCGCGTCCGCCGGCGCATTGGCACGCAAGCCGCCAATCCGAACGTCCGTGCGGGAACCAATGCCGTCGGACGTGTCGTTGAAGACGTAGGCGGTCAACTTGCCCGGCCCCACGTTCAATGCAATGTCCAACGGTACCTTAAATTTAATTTTGAATCGACCAGCTTCCACCCGAACACGACCTCGGTACACGGCATTTTCCTGCAGTAAAAAAGGCACCGCAACCCCCTGATCGTCGTTCACCAACGTGGACCGCTGCACCTTTTTGTCCAACAATTCCACGTACGCCACCCCGGAGTAGTTGGGCATGAATTGCCCCAAGTCGTCCACTACAAATCCAGTCGCTTCCACGTCGGAAAGGGCCTTCAGCGTGTCCGACGGCGCCACTCCCGCAGCCAGCGCTTCACCGTTCACCGAGTCCCAGACGGCCCCAAACCGCGGCACATTCAACCGCAAACCGGGGTCTCCCAACAACGTAAACCGCATTTTATCGCCGCTCCGCACTCCATTCTTGGCGCCGCGTACAATTTGCCCCAACGTGCGGTAGCGATTGTCCTCGCGCTTGAACAACTCGGAAAAAATGGAGTCGTTCATCACCGCCCCCTCAAAGGCGCCCACCACCCGCGTGGTAGACAACAAGGCAATGGCCCCTCCGTTGGAATTCAGCAACAACTCCTCCCCCGCACTGGTGCGCATGGGGTCGTCCAACCGAGAAAACTCACACGTAATGGTCACCACCAGCGGAAGCTTGTGTCCGTTCTTAAACTCCTTTACGTCCCCCAATTGCAGCAAATTCTCCGAACACCAGCCCACCTCACCGCCGTGTCCCAAGTAACTGGTCACCAAATTGCCTTGCTCAATGGCGCGCAGCAACTGTTCCCGCGCCGCGGGATAGGATTGACTTCCGGAGGAACTCTGCTGCAAAAAAGCGTCGGTGTAAATCTTGTTGATTGTAAAAAAGGGCAAGTCCGCCTCCACCCGATTGGCCAAAACCTCCTGCGCGGCCGAGAACGTAGACTCCCAACTCGCGTCGGCATCATCCGCAACAAACAACAAACGCTTGCGCCAAGGCCCATATGCCGTCGTGTCCGTAGCGTAGCCCACAATTTTATCCACCAAGGCCTCCGCCTCTGCCTTCGTCGTCACCGGCAAGCGTCCAATGCCCACGTCCAACGTTTGGGAAGTAAAATTCGCCCCTTCGTTGGCGTCCAAATAACCAATGAAATCGTCCAAACAGTAGGAGGAGTACAGGGAAAAACTGGCCGGACTTTGGTAAATCGGCACAAAATTTTGCTTGCTCGACAGTCTGTTTTTGTAGTCGTAGGACGCATCACCAAACAACACGACGTACTTCGGCCGATCCTCTGGTGTTGCCGCTGAATCGCGCAAATGCTTGATAAAATCACGAATCGCAACCAAGTCTTGCGCCCCGCTGCTGAACTCGTTGTAGAGCTCCTGAACCTCCACCACCGCGGTTCGGTAGCGGCTGTACTCCGTATGGAACGCTGCCAACCGATCCGCAGATTCCCGGAAATTTGGGTGGGTTACCACCAAATAATCCACCCCGCGCAGGGCACGAAGATTCTGATTTTCAACCCGTCCGCCAAGAAAAGGCACCTGTGTCTGGCCGGGCGAAAAAACCACGTGCGTCCGCGCCGAATCCTCACGAACCACAAACTGCAAAACAGATCCTACGCGCACCGAGGGTCGCTCTACGTAACGCCCTCCACGGCTTCCCACTTCCCAAACCACCGCACCCGGAGCGGCTTGCTGCACCGAATAGCGCACCACCTTTCCGGAGTCGGATGAAGAACGCACCCAAACCGGCTTCTGGTACTGAACCAACGGGACGTCCGCCTCCGCACGTACCCAGTCCAAATGGGCCACCGCCCCGCTCACGCCCGCCCGATCCAAGGCCACCGTAAACGACGGAACTCCCACAACGCCAGGCTGGTACACACCCCCCAACGAAACTGCAGCCGCCACATCCGCACCCGCCACCGCGGAAATTGGATTCCCTTGAGCAGCAGCCAACTCTTGGCCGTTGCTTTGAAAAACAACCCGAGGGCCGAACTGGGTGGTTCGCACGGCCGCGCGCACCAAAAACTGCAGGTTGCTTTGGGCATCCAACGGCGGCAAATCCAACGAAACCGGATGCACCAACGTGTAGTCAAACAACTCGCCAAACCACTGACGCCCAGATCCTACCAAGTTTCGCTGTTCGCGCTCGTGGAAGGCAACCGCTACGGTCCGACTCCGCTCCTGATCCACCGCACCGGAGACCGCCGTGGCAGTGCCCATCCGAGCCCCTCCTTGCGTGGTGGTTACCAAGGCAAAAGCGGTGTCGGAATAAATGTGCTGAACGTGCTCGTACCGGCCGCTGGCGGCATTGTAATTCCACACGTGCGGCGACTGTCCGTAGAAATAAAGTACATCTGAGGAACCGAACTGACCGTCTCCTCCGTCGTCCACCCGAATGGGCAAGGACTTCAATCCGTTCGGACGTGGGGCGTTGTTGCGCTCCGGCAACAATCCTGTTGGGTTGTGGTACACCCCCAACTGCGCCGTAGGCCAAGGCCCCGGACCCAATCCAAGCAAGGTTAAGTCACTGCCTTTCAGAGCGTAAACCCCGTCAGACACCCAGCCAACACGCGCCCAGTCGCCCTGTTTCAAAGGATTGTCCTGTGCGCGCAAGGTGCCCACAGCCAAAAATCCCAAAACGGCGAACAGACGAAAACAAGGGAGTATGCGTTTCATAGTCTAACGAGGTAACGCTTAAATCGAAAAAATGGTGCGCCAAAATTCCACCTTTTTTACGAGAAATGCGGAAATGTCGTATTATTGTGCTTCCTAAAAAAGCGTGCAGAATGGCCCTAAAGCGCCTCATCGTATTGGTTATCACCGGAGTTAGTGCCTTTCAGGCATGGGCGCAGGATCCCCATTTCTCCCAGTTTTACGCCAATCCGCTCTATTTAAACCCGGCGTTTGCCGGTGTTCAGCAGTGTCCAACGGTGCACACGAACTACCGCAATCAGTACCCCGGAATGGGTGTTTATCAAACGTACAGCGCGTCCATTGACCAGTACGTTGACGAATTGAACGGCGGTTTGGGGCTCATCATCCTGCAAGACGAGTCTGCCAACCGCACCCTGCGCTTGACCGAAGCGTCCTTGGTGTATTCCTACCACCTGAAGGTCAACCGCAAATTCAGCGTTTTAACTGGATTTCAAGGAACTTTCCGCCAACGCGCGCTGGATTGGGGAAATCTGACCTTCCCGGACCAAATCGATCCCTTTTACGGCTTTGTGAAGCCCACCAACGAAATTGCCCCCAACCAAACGAACACCTCCAACGTGGATCTGAGCATTGGCATGGTTGGATTTACCGAGAATTTTTACTTTGGCGCCTCTGCGCACCATTTGACCCAGCCGGACGAAGGCTTCTTCCGCAACGGCAATTTGCCCATGAAGGTCAGCGCACAAGCCGGTGCCACGTTGCGCATGGGCCGCAAACGCCTGTACAACAGTCTGGATAATTTACTGATCCCGAATATCGTTTACCAAGGTCAAGGTGGCGCGCACCAAATCACCGCCGGTGTGTCGTTCAACCGCGGGCCGGTAAGCGGAGGTCTAGCGTACCGCCAGGCTTTAGGAGCCGTGAGCTACAACCCGGATGCCTTGGTCGTTTTGGTGGGTTTAGCGCCCAACGACGTACCCTGGCGTTTTGGATATTCTTACGATTACACCATTTCCCCGTTGAAAAACACCTTGGGCGGAGCACACGAAGTAACCCTTTCGTACCGATTGGCTTGCCGCACCCGCAAGGCCCGCTACAACGAAATTAAGTGCCCAAAATTTTAAGTTGAAGAGATGAAATCAATTCGCATTGCCGCACTGGCCGCTCTCGCCGTACTGAGCCTGGCCTCTTGTTCACGCCCCAAGTCCAGTACCACGGGTATGAACCTGAACGATAAGAAAAACGGCGGTTTTCAGATCAACCTGAAGTACAAGGGCCAAAAAACCGGTCCCGGCTTGGTGTTTATCGAAGGCGGTACGTTGATGATGGGTCGTGTTGAAGAAGATTTCCAAAAAGATTGGAACAACCAACCCAGCCGCGTAACGGTTGCCTCGTTTTACATGGACGAGAACGAAGTAACCAACGCAGACTACCGCGAGTACCTCTACTGGCTGCGTCGCATATACGACTACGACTACTACCCC
>CANHXZ010000131.1 GCA_947464785.1 Flavobacteriales bacterium
ACCCCCGGCGGAACCCGAGTGGCCAATCGTGCGTTTGTAAACTACATGCAGGGCAAAAACCAACGCGCTTATTGAACCAAAGGCGCACAGGACGGGCATTGCTGGCCAAACGTCAAACCCCCAGGGCCATGAAAATCTACACCAAAACCGGTGACGCCGGAACCTCCTCCCTCTACAGCGGCAAACGCATTTCCAAGACCGACGTTCGGTTGCATGCGTACGGCACGGTGGACGAATTGAATGCCCACCTGGGCTACGTGCGGGACACCGCGCCTGCCGCCGCCGCCCCGCACCAAGCCCTCCTCCTCCAAATCCAAACAGACCTATTCGCCCTCGGCAGCCATTTGGCCAACGACCGGGCAGACTTCGTGTCCAAACTCCCCGCCCTCCCCGTCGCCCAAATCGCTGCCCTTGAGGCCTCCATAGACCAAATGGACGCCGGCTTGGAGCCCATGCGCCATTTTGTCCTGCCAGGTGGTCATGCCTGGGTCAGCCAGTTGCACATAACGCGAACCGTGTGCCGTCGGGCCGAGCGATTCTGCGTGGAAGCCCAGGAAACGGTGGCTCAAGACCCCGCGGCCTTGCCCGTTCCCCCAGACGTGGTCCGCTACCTCAACCGACTCTCCGATTGGTTGTTCGTGCTCAGCCGCTGGTACGCTAAGGAACTGGGCGCATTAGAGACCCCCTGGATCCCTTAAAAAACGATTTTTCCTCAAGGACTTGCATACGTCCGGGGAATTTTTACTTTTGCGGCATCGTATACCTTTATTAAAAAAGAACGCCATGTACTGGACCTTGGAATTGGCCTCCTATTTGAGCGACGCCCCGTGGCCCGCAACCAAAGACGAATTGATTGACTACGCCATTCGTACGGGCGCTCCGTTGGAAGTTGTGGAGAACCTGCAAGCCATCGAAGAAGAAGAAGGCGAAGTGTACGAGTCCATCGAGGAGATTTGGCCGGACTATCCTTCCGACGAAGATTTCCTTTGGAACGAAGAAGAATATTGATTCAAACGCTTAGGTGGCACGGGCTTTGTACTTTTGCCCTGCCATGATTCAAAAACTGTTCGCTCTACTCCTTGGGAACAAGTCCGACCGGGACCTCAAGGAGATCCAACCTTATGTAGATCGCATTTTGGCCGTTGAGCCGTCCGTTCAAGCTTTGGACAACGACGGACTGCGCGCCAAGACTCAGGAATTCCGTGCCCGACTGGAGCGCGTGCAATCGGAGGAGCGCTCCGCCATCGCAGATTTGCGCGCACGCGCGGAGTCGGAAGAAGATGCGGACGCGAAGAACGTTTTGTTTCAGCAAATCGACGAGCTGGACAAAAAGGCCTACGACAAAGCAGAGGCCGAACTCGCTGAAATTCTCCCCGAAGCCTTTGCGGTCATCCGCGAAACCGCCAAGCGGTTGAGCGCTGGAAATTTCCGCGTACGCGCCACTGAAATGGACCGCCAACTGGCCGGCCGCACGGATGCCGTTCAAATCGACGGCGACCACGCGGTATGGCACAACAATTGGACCGCCGCGGGCGCCAAGGTGGAGTGGAACATGGTGCACTACAACGTGCAGTTGATCGGTGGCACGGTTCTTCACTTGGGCCGCATCGCGGAAATGGCCACAGGCGAGGGCAAGACCCTCGTTGCCACCCTGCCCGTCTACCTCAATGCGTTGACCGGTTTTGGCGTGCACTTGGTTACCGTAAACGACTACCTGGCCAAGCGCGACGCCGAATGGATGGGTCCTTTGTACCAATTCCATGGACTTACCGTGGATTGCATCGACAAGCACCAGCCCAATTCCGATGCCCGCCGCAATGCCTACGGAGCGGACATTACGTTCGGCACCAACAACGAGTTTGGTTTTGATTACCTGCGGGACAACATGGCCCGATTGCCGGAAGAATTGGTGCAGCGCGGCCACAACTTCGCCATTGTGGACGAGGTGGATTCCGTTTTGATCGACGACGCCCGAACGCCTTTGATCATTTCCGGCCCAACCCCCAATGGAGACCGCCACGAATTCAACGAGCTCAAGCCGCACGTTGTGGACCTGTACAATGCGCAAAAGACCATTGCTCAGGAGGCCCTGAACAACGCCAAGCGTTTGCTCACCGAAGGAAACACCAAAGAAGCTGGCTTCCAACTGCTCCGCGCGCACCGCGGCTTGCCCAAGAACAAAGCCCTCATCAAATTCCTCAGCGAGGACGGCAACAAAACGATGCTCCAGAAAACGGAGAACTTCTACCTCCAAGACCACGGTCGGGAAATGAAGGTGGTGGATGAGGCCCTATACTTTACGATTGAGGAAAAAAACAACCAGGTTCAGCTCACGGACCGCGGCATGGAACGCCTGGCGGACCGCACGGACCCTGCCTTCTTCGTGATGCCGGACATCTCTACCTCTTTGGCGGCCATCGAGAAATCCAACCAGACCACGGCAGACAAGGCGGAACAAAAGTCCGAATTGCTGCGCGAGTACCGCGTCAAGAGCGAGCGCGTCCACACCATGAGCCAGCTCCTGAAGGCGTACACCTTGTTCGAAAAGGACCAAGAATACGTTCTGATGGACGGAAAGGTCAAAATTGTAGACGAGCAAACCGGCCGCATCATGGAAGGTCGTCGTTATTCCGACGGCCTGCACCAAGCCATTGAGTCCAAAGAGAACGTAACCATTGAGGCCGCCACCCAAACCTACGCCACGGTTACCCTGCAGAACTACTTCCGCATGTACCGCAAATTGGCGGGCATGACCGGTACCGCAGAAACCGAAGCGGGCGAATTCTGGGAGATCTATAAGTTGGACGTTACCGTCATCCCCACGAACCGTCCCATCTCGCGTACGGACCACGACGATTTGGTGTACAAAACCAAGCGCGAAAAGTACAACGCGGCCATCGACGAAATCGTTAAACTGCGCGACGCCGGCCGCCCGGTGTTGGTGGGAACCACGTCCGTTGAAATCAGTGAGTTGTTGAGCCGTGCGCTCAAGCTGCGCAACATCCCGCACAACGTATTGAACGCCAAGTTGCACCAGCGCGAGGCGGAAATCGTGGCGGAAGCTGGCCGCGCTGGAGCCGTAACCATCGCCACCAACATGGCCGGCCGTGGAACAGACATCAAATTGGCGCCGGAAGCCAAGGCGGCCGGAGGATTGGCCATCATCGGCACCGAGCGCCACGACTCGCGCCGAGTGGACCGCCAGCTCCGCGGCCGCGCCGGCCGTCAGGGCGATCCCGGCAGCTCGCAGTTCTTCGTTTCGCTGGAAGACAACCTCATGCGCTTGTTCGGATCGGACCGCATCGCGGGCCTGATGGACCGCATGGGCCACGTGGAAGGGGAGATGATCCAACACGGCCTGGTCTCCAAGTCCATCGAACGCGCCCAGAAAAAAGTTGAAGAAAACAACTTTGGCATTCGCAAACGTTTGTTGGACTACGACAACGTCATGAACGCCCAGCGCGAAGGCATCTACAAACGCCGCCGCAACGCCCTGTACGGCGAGCGCTTGCAAGTAGACATCGCCAACATGCTCTACGACTTGTGCGATACGGTGGTTCGTTCCACGCATCCGGACCGAAATTTCGAGGGCTTCGCTTTGGAAGTGTACGAGCAACTGGGCATTTCCGAGTTGCCGTTCGACGCCGCAGTATTTGCAAAATCCTCTGCCTCGGATTTGGCGCAAAAACTCTTCGATCACACCTCCTTATATATAAAGGAGAAGAACGACTCCATGGCCACCCGCATGGCACCCGTTTTGGAGGGCATCCACCGCGACCACAGCGGACAGATCCAGAACATCCTGGTCCCCTTTGCCGACGGCGAAAAAGGACTCCAAGTTTCGGTACCCCTTCAAAAAGCCGTAGACACCCGCGGCCAAAGCGCCTTGCGTGAATTGGAGAAAGTCATAGTCCTCTCCACCATCGACGACGCTTGGAAGGAGCACCTCCGCAACATGGACGACCTCCGCACCAACGTACAAGGCGCCGTCTACGAACAAAAAGACCCACTCTTGATTTACAAGCACGAATCCTTCAAGCTGTTCCAAGACATGATGGACCAAGTAAACCGCTCCGCGGTTTCCTTCTTGTTCCGCGCCTACATACCGGAAGAGGCTCCGCAAGCGGCCCCAGCCCAGCGCCCGGCCGCACCGCGTCCGCAAACCACGGCAAGCCGCTCGTTGGTCAGTGAGTCCACTTCAACAACCGCGGGCCCTTCGGGAAGTTCCGCCGCCGCACCTGCCCCAACGGCACGTCCGGCGCAAGCACCGGTGGTCAAGCAGAAGTCCGCATTCCGGCCCAACG
>CANHXZ010000132.1 GCA_947464785.1 Flavobacteriales bacterium
AACGTGCGGCTGAACCAAAAAGTATACGACCAAGTGTTCTCCTACCGCCACGCGCTGAACTGTCCTTTGGCACTGGCCACCAACGGGGTGCAGTGGATTTTGTTCCGGCATCGGCCTGATTTGCCCGCGGGAATGGAGGCCCTGCAGGAACTCCCTACCTTTGCCCCATGAAAATTGCTTCCGTTCGCTTAGCGCCGGGCCGCGATCAGGCTTTGAGCCGACGCCACCCGTGGATTTTTTCCGGTGCCTTGCACCGCGCTACTCCCTTGCCCTTGGAGGGGTCTTGGGTGCACGTTTTTTCGTCCGACGGAACGCAACCTTTGGCTACGGCACACGCTCAAGCTACCGGAGCCAACATTGCCCTGAAGGTTTTGGCTTTTGGCGAACACGTGACCGACCCCGGCTCGTTTTACGAAGAACGCATTCGTCGGGCCGTGGCCTACCGACGGTCCTGGGGCTTGGGGTTGGCGCAACACACCACAGGATTTCGATTGATTTTTGGCGAGGGAGACAGCTTACCCGGTTTGATCGTGGACCAATACGGTTCCGCCGTGGTGGTTCAATGCCACACGGAAGGCATGCGCAAAGACGTTCCGCTCGTGGTTGCGGCGTTGCGCGTTGCGCTGGACAATCCGGACCTGTCGGTTTTTGTTCAAGATCAAGGTTGGGACGGCACGCCGCAATCCAGCGTGCACTTTTTGGAGAACGGCATTTCCTACACCTCAGACGTGGAAGCAGGCCAAAAGACCGGCTTCTTTTTGGATCAACGGGACCACCGAGCGCACGTAGGCCGTTTGTCTGCGGGCAAAAAGGTGGTCAACTTGTTTTCGTACACCGGTGGTTTTTCCTTGGCTGCGCTTCAAGGTGGGGCCCGGGAGGTCCTGTCTGTGGATTCTTCCGCACGCGCTTGTGCGCTGGCAGATGCACACGCGGCGCAAAATGGTTGGGCAGACCGACACCGCTCCGTGGTGAGCGATGCCTTTGACTACCTCAAAGAACTGCCCACCGATGCGGAATTGGTGGTGTTGGACCCGCCCGCTTTTGCCAAACGCAAATCCAGCAGCCACAACGCCATGATGGCCTACAAACGTTTGAACGCCATGGCCCTGGAGCGCATGCCGTCTGGCGGACTGCTGTTCACCTTCAGTTGCTCCCAAAACGTACCCGTTGCGCAGTTTACGGACGCCGTCCGGGCCGCCGCTTACGAGGTGGGTAGGGAAATCCGACTGGTGGAAACCTTGGGGCAGCCGGTGGACCATCCGATCGTGGCCGGTTTCCCGGAAGGGGCCTATTTGAAAGGCCTGGTGGTGTCCGTAGACTGATTTTCCAGCCCGCAGGAAAGCCGTACCTTTGCGCTTTGAAGCCCACTATGGACGCAGCGCTGCACGCATTATCTCCTTTGGACGGCCGGTATTCCTCCGTTGCCCAATCCCTTTCGCCTTACTTTTCTGAATTTGCTTTGATTCGGTACCGACTCCACGTGGAGGTGGAGTACCTCCTGGCTTTGAAGGAGTTGAACCTTCCGGCGCTGGCCGGGTTGACCCCCGAGAAGGCGGAAAAATTGCGGCATGCGGTGGAGCACTTTTCGGAAGAAGATGCGCTCCACATCAAGTCGGTAGAACGCGTCACTAACCACGACGTCAAGGCCGTGGAGTACTTTTTGAAGGACAAACTCACGGCTCTGGGCTTAGACGATGCTTTGGAGTTCGTGCATTTTGGCTTGACCTCCCAAGACATCAACAACACCGCGTTTCCTTTATCGCTGAAGGATTTCCACCAGCAGGTCTACCTCCCGTTGTTGGACGAGGTGGTGAATCTTTTGGCCGATGCCGCCGCTGCCTGGAGCTCCATTCCGTTGTTGGCGCGCACCCACGGTCAGCCCGCCTCCCCTACCCGTTTGGGCAAGGAAATTGGCGTGTTTGAGGCACGGATCCACCAACAACGCGTGCTCTTGGCGAGCATTCCCTTTGGCGCTAAATTCGGCGGTGCTACGGGCAATTTCAACGCCCACTACGCCGCCTATCCAAATCAGGATTGGCATGCGTTTGCGGATCAATTCGTCGCGGAAACCCTGGGACTGCACCGCTCCTTCCCCACCACGCAAATCGAACACTACGACCACCTGGCGGCCTACTTTGACAACCTGAAGCGCATCAACACCATCTTGATTGATCTGTGCCGCGACATTTGGACGTACGTTTCCATGGATTATTTCAAGCAAAAAATCCAGCCGGGTGAAGTAGGATCCAGTGCCATGCCGCACAAAGTCAACCCCATTGATTTTGAAAATGCCGAAGGCAATCTGGGCTTGGCCAACGCCCTTTTGGAGCACTTGAGCGCCAAATTGCCCATCAGCCGTTTGCAGCGCGACTTGACGGACTCCACGGTACTCCGCAATGTTGGGGTTCCCTTGGGCCATACCGTTTTGGCGATGCGCAACCTGCAGCGCGGCTGGAAGAAACTCGTCGTCAACGAAGAACAAATTCGCCGCGACTTGGACCAGCAGTGGGCCGTGGTGGCGGAAGGCATCCAAACCATTCTGCGTCGGGAGGGGTACCCCAAGCCGTACGAGGCCTTGAAAGCACTCACGCGAACGCACGCGGCCATCACGGAAGCTTCCATTTCCGAATTCATCCGAGAATTGGCCGTTTCCGACGACGTAAAAACCGAGTTGAGGGCCTTGCGTCCGGACACTTATTTGGGCCGATGACCGAACGCAAACCCTTGGTATTGGACCAAGTGGTGGTCCCTGCGGGCACCTACAAGGTGGTGCACCTGCCCATTGCTCGTTTGACCTCCGGGGTTGAAATCCCTTTGCCCGTGCATGTTTTTCACAGTGCCAAAGAAGGTCCAACCGTCCTTTTGAGCGGCGGTTTGCACGGAGATGAAGTCAACGGCGTAGAAATCGTTCGACGCGCTTTAGCCGGAAAAATGCTCAGCGGTTTGGAGTGCGGAACCGTTCTGGCCATCCCCATCATCAACATATACGGCTTCCTCTTCTTTTCCCGGGACGTCCCGGACGGAAAAGACGTAAACCGAAGCTTTCCCGGTACGCCCGACGGCTCGTTGGCCTCCTTGGTGGCACACACCCTGAACACCAAGATTCTGCCGTTGGTTGATTTTGGCATCGACTTCCACACGGGCGGAGCCAGCAGAACCAACTACCCCCAAATCCGTTTCGCCAAAGACGACCCCCAAGCTTTGGAACTGGCCCGCGCCTTTGGCGCCCCCATGAGCATGCCCAGCAGCTTAATCCACGGATCGTTGCGGGAAGCTGCACACAAATTGGGCGTGCCAATTGTCGTGTACGAAGGAGGCGAATCCATGCGCTTTGATTCCTTTGCCATTGACGAAGGCATCCGCGGCATCAAGCGCGTCCTAGCCCGCTGGGGCATGCGCACCAAAGCCCCAAAAGCCCGCGGACTGGCGGACCGTCATGGAAGGCAAAGCAAACGCGTTCGTTGGCTCGCAGACAATTCCTGGGTTCGCGCAGAAGCCAGCGGTCTATTTTTACCGCTGCGCACCAGCGGGCAGGCGGTGGAAGAAGGGGAACTCATAGGACGCATCCACAACCCCAACGACTCCTTCACCGTCAAAATTTACAGCCCCATGACGGGCTACCTCATCGGGCACAACAACATGCCTTTGGTGCATCGGGGCGACGCCCTGTTTCACGTGGCTGCGGAGGCACCTGAGGCGCCACAGATCGATTGATTCAGTCGTCCAGGCCTCGTTCAGCCCATTTCTTCCAACCGCTCCACAATGCGGTCTGCAATAGAAAGCGAGGCCGTCGCCGCAGGCGACGGAGCATTGATGACGTGAACGCCGGAAGCACCCCGAACCAAAACAAAATCGTCCACCAAGGAACCGTCGGGTTGCAACGCCTGCGCGCGCACCCCAGACCGCCCGGGCACCAAATCACGATCTTCCAAATCCGGCATCAGCGCCTGCAGTGCCTTCAAAAAGGCCGCACGGGAGAAGGCGCGGTGGTATTCGCCCAAACCGTACCTCCAGTGCTTTTGGAACAACTTCCAGGTCCCGGAGAAGCTCAAGGCGTCCGCCGTATCGCTCCAATTGAACGCCGTTTTCGTGTATCCCTCGCGTTTGAAGGCAAACACGGCGTTGGGGCCGCACTCCACGCTCCCGTCGTGCATGCGCGTAAAATGGACGCCCAAAAACGGGAAATTGGGGTCCGGAACGGGGTAAACCAAGTGGCGCACTT
>CANHXZ010000133.1 GCA_947464785.1 Flavobacteriales bacterium
CCCAGTGGAGTCAAAGAAATTCAACACCAGGTTCACGCCCAAGGGAAGGCTGCTCACCGAACCCAAGTACAATTTGGCTCCGTTCACCACCACCGGCAAATCGCCCAAATTCATGTTGGCCAAATCAATGGAGTCTGTGAATCCGATGCCGCTTGCCCGGAAGTAAAACGGAAGTTCCATCACCAAATCCCCAGAAATACCGCTGGTGCTGGTGACGAAATTGGAGGTGCCGTTCGCCACCGTATCCGCATTGATCACCACCCGGCCACCGTACGAAAAAGTTTCTTTTGGCAAGGTCAACAAGTTGACAATGTTGGAGTTGTTCTTGTCAATGGTCAGCGTTCCGGACACCGTTTGTCCCATTTGGGCCACGGTAGGGAAGGGCAGGGTCAACGCCGGAGCATTCAAAGGCGAGGCTTGGTTGTTGGACGTGAAGGAGGTCATTTCCAACTCCATGGTCAGCGGCAACCCAATGCTGTTGTCTATGTTCAGTGAAATCGACGGTTCTGCAAAGGAGATGGAGCCTCCCAACTTATTGATAGCGTCCACCGCCAACTGAATGGAGTCCGAAGCAATTTCAATCGTGTCTTGTCCGAAGAATCCCTTGAGGTGGCCAAACTGAATGCCGTTCATCGTAAAACTCATGGCCAAGGAACTGGAGGAGTCCAGTTGTACCAAGTTGCCGGACGAGATAATGGAGGCGCTGTACGCAATGGGCAGTTGGTTGTACGGTTGCGCCGGGTTGGACGCCAGGTTAAACACCGCGTTGCTCAAAGGAATGCTTCCCGTGGTGGTTTGTCCCGGAGGAATGGTAATGGTCTGCGAGACCGTTTGGCCGTTGACCGTGGCACTGCTGAATTCCAGCAGCATTTGGAGGGTTTCGGGCAGTCCGGAGTTGAAACTGTAG
Source organism: Flavobacteriales bacterium (assembly GCA_947464785.1). Lineage (GTDB taxonomy): Bacteria > Bacteroidota > Bacteroidia > Flavobacteriales > Schleiferiaceae > CAMDTE01. The sequence goes on from CANHXZ010000133.1 coordinate 908, forward strand.
TCGAACGAACCGGCGTTCAGTTTGAGTTCCTTGAGTTTAACGCCTTGGGCAGCACCAAAATCTACCGTCAGCGTTTCGTCCACCACCTGCTGCGACTGCACCTGAGCGGTAGCGCTCCAAATCTGAAGTCCGGTACCTGCAACGCTCACTTTCAACAGGGCATTGGTGTCAATGGGGACGTAGGTTGAAGGAATTCCAAAGGTTCCGGCTCCTGGCGACGAGAAATTCTTCAATTTGAAGCGGATGTTTCCCGGCAGCGTTACGCCGGCCAAGTTGGCGGTAGAAACGGAAGAGTCTTGGCTGGCAAGACCGGTGAATACAAAAGTCAGCAACTCGGTTCCCTGCACGTCCGTAATCGCCATGGTGGACGAAATGGGCACTGGGTACTTGTTGACCAACTTCATGCTCAACTGTCCGCCGGAAAAAGAGGCCGTGGAAAAAGTAGTGATGTTGGCGCCCGCCAAATCACCGGGGTTCTGCACGGGAAGATTGGGGACGTAACTGGAGCTGCCGTGGGCCGACTTGATCAAATTGGCTGTCCCCGGGGGGTTGGTGATGTTCCGCACCAGTTTACCAAACCGAACCGACGATCCAAAATTCACGTTGGGGATGTTCACCACGCCCATGGCAAACGAGGTATTTGTGGGAGCCTGGTTGGGGATTTCAACGATGTCCCCCACTTGAAGATCGAACAAATCTTCTTGGCTGTAGACCAACCGGTACAATCCGTTGGGGTCTGTGGTGATCATGGAGGAGTCCGGCTTGAAGACGTCTCCAATGGTCAAATCTGCTTGGCCCAGTGGGAAAACAAATCCCGGACGAAGGGTAATGTCCAAGTCGTCTGGATTCAGGTATTCGCGCTGGCAAGCTCCGAGGAGCAGGCCGACAGCGCCCAGAACCAAAACAGAACGTTTTTTGGTGTGTAGCATGCCTAAATGAGGTTTAATTTTGGCGGTGTGTCTGCAAAGGTACATCAATCCCGTGGCGTCACCGACTACCTAAATGTAAGGAATTATGAATGTTGAAGTTATCGCCATTGGAGATGAGCTCCTCTTGGGTCAAACCGTCAACACAAACGCCGCTTGGTTGGGTTTGGAACTGGCCCAGGTGGGCGGTTCGGTGGTTCGGTCAACGGTTCTGGCGGATTCCCCCGAAGGCATTGTTTCTGCGCTCGCAAACGTTTTACCGGAGACGGAGTTGGTGGTGTTGACCGGCGGACTGGGTCCCACCAAGGACGATTTAACCAAGAAGGTTTTGACGGATTATTTTGGAGGGGAGCTCGTGTATCAACCGTCGGTCTTTGCCCACATTGAACAATTGTTTCAAACCCTGGGGCGCGTGCCGTCCGAACTCAATAGAGAGCAGGCCTACCTCCCCAACAACGCCACCGTGCTGCAGAATGCGGTAGGTACGGCCATGGGGATGGCCTGGGATTTTGACGGAAAGCGGTACATCAGTTTGCCCGGAGTTCCCTACGAAATGAAGCATTTGGCCGCGGCATACATCCTTCCGTGGGTCCAACAAAGAAGTCGATTCTGGGTGCAAAACCGCACCGTTCGTACGCAGGGAGTGCCTGAATCCGAGTTGGCCGATCGAATCAGTGCTTGGGAAGACGCCCTGCCGTCGTTTGTAAAATTGGCGTATTTGCCGGCACCCGGTTTGGTTAAACTCCGACTGTCCGTTCGCGTGCCCAAAGAGGCCGCAGAGGCTGCAAAACAGGAGGTAGAGACCCAAGTGCAAGCACTGGTGCACCTGCTTGGAGCCGCGTATTTTGGCGAAGGGGATCGCGCGCTGGAAGAAGTAGTTGGCGATGCCTTGGCGGGTGCTGGCCAGACGGTGGCTACTGCCGAAAGCTGCACGGGAGGAGCCGTGGGTGCGGCGTTGACCTCTATTCCGGGATCCAGCCGGTACTTCGTAGGCGGCATTCAGGCCTATGCCAACCACATAAAAACGCAATTGCTCGGGGTGGATGAAGCTGCCTTGGTGGTGCACGGCGCCGTTTCTGAAGTGGTGGCGAAAGCAATGGCCAGCGGAGCGCGGAAACGTTTGGGTTCGGATTGGGCGGTTGCCACTACGGGGGTTGCGGGTCCCGACGGTGGGTCACCGGAAAAGCCCGTGGGAACGGTGTGGATTGCCGTGGCCGGACCGGACGGTTGCCGTGCGGAGCGTTTCCAAATGGGCAAAGACCGCAGCAGGAACATCCAGAAAAGCGTTCAAGCGGCGCTCAACATGCTCCGTCAACGGGTTGTTGGAGCTTCGAAACAACGCGCTGTGTCCTAAAAATAGACCCCGAAATGCGCCAATTGCAGGAAGAGTTGAAGAATGCGTTGGAATTTTGGATTTTTATTGTAAATTTGCGACCCTAATAAAGCGCGACCATGTCACGAGTGTGTGAATTGACGGGAAAGAAGGCCATGACTGGCAACTACGTGTCTTTCTCGAACAAGAAGAATAAGCGCAAGTTCAGCGTGAACTTGCTCCGCAAGCGTTTTTACGTTGCGGCAGAAGATAAGTGGGTTGTCCTGCGTATCTCTGCGGCTGCTTTGAAAACGGTGAACAAGAAGGGAATCGATGCCGTATTGGCCGATGCTCGTTCGAACGGATTTACGACCAAATAACCGCATTGAGCCATGGCTAAGAGAGGCAATCGCGTCCAAGTAATCTTGGAGTGCACCGAGCACAAAGAATCTGGCAAACCCGGAACTTCTCGTTACATCACAACGAAGAACAAGAAGAACACCCCGGATCGCATGGAGATCAAGAAGTTCAACCCCATCCTGCGCCGCATGACGGTGCATAAGGAAATCAAATAAGGTGAATCATGGCAAAGAAAGTAGTTGCTACCCTGAAGAAAGAAGGATCCGTAATGTACACGCGCGTCATCAAGATGTCGCGCAGTGACAAGTCTGGAGCATACACCTTTGAAGAAAAAATCATCAACAAGGATCAATCGGCTGACTTTTTTAAGGGTTGAGCTTTGTTCGGTTGAATGAAAACCAAAACCGCTCCTAGGGGCGGTTTTTTTGTACCTTTTCGCATGGGATTTTTTGGTTTAGACAAAACAAAGGCCGGCTTTTTTGGCAAGCTGGTGCACGCCGTCGCGGGGAAATCAACCGTTGACGACGAGGTTCTGGATGCCGTGGAGACTGCCTTGGTTACCTCCGATGTGGGTATAGAGACTACGTTGGAAATCGTTAAACGCCTCGAAGCGCGTGTTGCACGGGATAAGTACGTAGGCACGGACCAGCTGCTCCAGCTTTTGGAGGAAGAAACCGAAGCGTTGCTGGTGGAAGCGTCCGAAAAACGCATGGG
>CANHXZ010000134.1 GCA_947464785.1 Flavobacteriales bacterium
CAGTACGTCGTAGTTGTGGCTGATGACCTTGTTCGTGTCTGCAACGATGGGGTACGTTACGCCTTGGATTCCGCCCTCTTTCTTGGACAACTGCAACCAACCCCAGTGGGACTGCTCGGTGTCTGTGGAAACGGCAATCAGTTGTACGTTCTTTGCTTCGAATTCTGCTTTTTTGGCTTCAAAAGCGTGCAATTCCGTGGGGCAAACGAAGGTGAAGTCCTTCGGGTAGAAGAACAATACTACGTATTTGCCGCGAAATTGGCTCAGGGTAAAATTGTCTACAATTTCCTCGCCGTTGATGACGGCCTTGGCATTGAAGTCCGGGGCTTGTTTGCCTACCAAAACGCTCATGGGTGTGATTTTTAAGTTGAACCCTGCAAAGGTAGGGGACCCCTTTGGATTACGGCGGGTTCGATTGGGAAAATCAATCGGCCCAAGGGGGGCTCTATCGGCAGGGGGGGGCGCTAAACGGATGCCGTGCGGAACGGTGTATCGTGCGCGTTAGCGCGAAAAGGGGCGTACAAAAAGGAGGTACAGCGGGCTCAGTGGCCCAAAACCAATTGGCTGGACCACGCCAGCGCCGTGCCCAACAAGACTACGGCCAATTTTTCGGCGTTGAATTTGTGGTCTTTTTGGTTTTCAAACAAAATCGTGGTGGACACGTGAAGGAAGATGCCGGCAACCAAGCCCATGGCCGCGGTGTGGAACGGGGCGTCGGGCTGATTCCAAAGCTGTCCCAAGAGTGCGCCAGCGGGCGTAGACAGGGCAAATAAGCTGATGGCCGTCCAACGGGTGCGGGCGGACAATCCGCTTTCGCGCAACCAAAGGGCCACCACCATGCTCACCGGAAGGTTGTGCAGGGCAATGGCGGCGCCAAAGGCCAATCGTTGCTCCGGTACCATACCGGCAAGAGGAAGGCCTTCCAGGGTGGAGTGGATCACCAATCCCGCGAGAGCTCCCCACGGGCTGCCTCCGTGGTGCACGTGGCCGTGTTCCAGTCCGCGCGTGGCAAAGTCCAAAAGGTACTGCACCAAGAAACCCACCATGACCCAGGTGCCTGCGGAGAGCAAGGAGTCTGCGGCTCCGTGTGCGTGGTGGTGTGTATCGTGAGCGGCTCCGTGCAGGGAACCGTCGGCCCCGGCAAAAACTTCCGGGAGCCACACGAATACGGTGGTGCTGAACAAAAAGGCGCCGGAAAAAGCCAACAAGAGCTTGGCAGACGGCGTAAACGTTTTGAATCCCCACTCCACCAGGGCGCCGCCGCCCCAAACGCCCAGAGCTAGCAACAGGGCCATCCATTCCAAAGTCAATGCGTTCACGGGGTAAGTTGGGAATTAATGCGGGGTACGGGGTGCGGACGAGAAATGGGTTTGCGGCGGAAACGCGGGATGTAGCATGTTTTGCGGTCTCCTTGGGGCCCTAGGGGCACTGCCGATTACCAAAGATACGGAGATAATGTTCGCCACGCGCCCACGGCCAAGGCGAGCATCAGAACCCCCCGCACCACGGGTTGCCAGCGCGGGTCCCGAACCCAGTACCGCGCGGCCAAGCTGGCCCCCGAAGCACTCCCCAGGGCCAACAATCCGCCGGGCAACCAGTGGATTTCGCCCAGCCAGAAAAACAAGAAAAAGGCGGGCACCACCACCACAAAGGCCAACAGCAATTTGATGGTGTTGCCGTCCCGAAGGCTCCAGTGTTCGGCCAACACCAATGCGGCCAGCAACACCAGTCCAATGCCCATTTGCACAAATCCTCCGTAGAATCCCACGCCCAAGTACAGGAGGTGGCGCAGGTAAGGGGAGAGGGGCCGTCGGATTTCGGACGGACGTTTCCACCGTTTGGGGTCGATGGCAAGGGTAAACAAAAGGGCGATCATGATGAACCCAATGACGGACTCCAAGGCGGCGTCGGGCAGTTGCAGGGAAAACCAGGCGCCCACGAGGGATCCTACCGCAACGGTGGGGGCGTACAGGATTTGACCTTGGCGCAACAAGTAGGATTTTTTGTGGCTTTTGCGCAATCCGGTGAGGGAGGCCAACGTTTGCAGCAGCACGCCTACGCGGTTGGTGGCGTTGGCGGCCTGGCCGCCCATTCCGCCCGCCAACAACAAGCTCAAGGTGATGGCCGAACCGTTCCCGGCGAGCGTGTTGATGATGCCGGCAGCAAATCCACCGGCCACTAAGGCTGCTCCTTCCCAAACGGTCATGGTACAAAGGTAGGAGAAGGCGTACTTTTGCAACCATGCAAAGAAAAGGATGGAGGTGGGTTTTGGCCGTTGCGGGTGCTGCAGCGGTGGGTTGTTCGCCCGACGGAGGAGACTACGCGTTGGCGTCCGCGCGCTTGGACACTATGGAAATAGGCATTGAGCCCGTGTATTCGGTGCGCATGCAGGCCATCAACCCCGGTCCGGACACCTTTTTGGTGCTGACAGCATCGTTGGAGCAGGACGGTGCCGCGTACCGCGACTCCACCGGATTTTACGCCTTAACGGGGGACACCGTGGAAACCGAAGTGGTGTTCCCAGAAGCCCGCGTGACGCGCGGCGTACCCACCTTTAAAGCGGCGTTGTTGCCGCGAAACCGTCGATGAGCGTGGTAGTGCCGGGTGCCGGTAGGGACGAATCCCTGGTGGCAAAAACCCTCTTCGGTTTGGAAGGGGTGTTGGCCGACGAACTGCGTTTGTTGGGCGCCAAAGAAGTAAAAACGGTCCCCCGTGCGGTCACTTTTGTGGGCGACTTGGGCTTCGTGTACAAGGCCAACTTGATGTTGACCACGGCGTTGAAAATACTACGCCCCATTCACCAATTTGGGGTGCTGACCAAGGAAGACCTCTACCGGGGCAGTTTGGAAGTGGCTTGGCCGGACTGGTTCTCGCCGGATTCCACCTTTGTGGTGCGGTGTTCCGGCGCACATCCGGCGTTTACGCATTCGGGCTTTGCGGCCCTGGTGGTGAAGGACGCCGTAGCCGATTCTTTTCGTAAAAAATTCGGTCGTCGGCCGGACGTGGGCAAGGAAAATCCGGACATCGTGATTGATGTGCGGCTGACCCCGCAGCGGGCGCACTTGTCTTTGGACAGCTCCGGGCATTCGCTGCACCGCCGCGGCTACCGCCAGGAAGTGGGCGCCGCGCCCATGTCTGAGGTATTGGCTGCAGGCATTCTCAAGTTGGCCGGCTACCGGGGCGATCGGCCGATTTTGGATCCCATGTGCGGCTCCGGCACGTTCCCCATTGAGGCCGCTCTGCAGGCGGACCGAATGGCGCCGGGTTTGTTTCGGGACAAATTTGCGTTTCAGTCTTGGTCCGATTATTCCGAGGACTTGCACGCCAAGATTGAGGAAAGTGTTTTGAAAAAAGGCCGCGAAGGCTTGGCTCCCATTTTTGGTTGGGACCGGGAGGCGTACATGCTGGTTAAGGCCCGGAAGAATGCGGAGGCCGCCGTGGTGGACGAGCGCATTCAGTGGAAGCGTCAAACGTTTATTGGGTCCGAAAAGCCCGCCGAGCGGGGACTTCTGGTGATAAATCCGCCGTACAACATTAAAATTCAGGCAGATACGGACAAGTTGTACCGCGGTATGGCGGAAACGCTGAACCGGGGGTATTCCGGCTGGGAGGCGTGGGTTTTGTCTGCGGACCGCGAGGCCTTGCGCCGAGCGGGCTGGGACATCTTCAAGCGCATTCCGTTGAAAAACGGTGATTTGGACTGCGATTTGGTGGGCATCCGCATCCCCGAATAACCCACCCGGAGCGGCAGGGGAATGCGTACTTTTGCTTCATGAACCATCTTGCTGTCTTGACCTCTGGGGGCGATTCGCCCGGAATGAACGCCTGCATTCGCGCCGTGGTGCGCACCGCTGGATTGAACAACCTCCGGGTTTCTGGGGTCTACCGCGGCTACCAGGGTTTAATTGAGGACGACATCATCGAGATCAATCGGGACCACGTTCGGAACACCATTCACCGCGGAGGTACGTGGCTGAAGACCGCGCGCAGCGACGAGTTTCGCACGCCGGAAGGGCGTCAAAAGGCCATGGCCAACTTGCGCGCCCGCGGCATCGATGCACTGGTGGTCATTGGCGGAGACGGTTCGTTTCGCGGAGCCACGGCGTTGTCTGCGGAAATGGAAGATTTGCCCGTCATCGGTTGCCCCGGAACCATTGACAACGACCTTTTTGGAACCGACTTGACCATTGGGTA
>CANHXZ010000135.1 GCA_947464785.1 Flavobacteriales bacterium
AGGTTGTGGAGGGCCAAGTAGGCCTTCCAGCCCAGGATGTTGCGGTTGGGCAACTGCTGCACCACTTCCCAATACACATCGTCGGAGGTAGATTTTCCGTCCACTTCCAGGCGTACGCCGGTGAGCAATTTTTCTTGGGGGAGCAGGCGTCTGACGGGAGAACACGCGGCCAGCAGGGCGATGCCGGCAACGATCAACGCAGCGCGTGCCATGGTGTTCACTTAAGTGCAGCCAATTGAGCCACGGCTTCTTCGGGGTTGGGGGCGCCAAAAACGGTGTTGCCTGCGACCAAAACGTCGGCACCGGCGGCTAGCAAGAGCGGCGCGTTTTCCAACGTTACCCCTCCGTCGATTTCAATCAGCAAATCAGGACCTGCCAGCGCGCGCAACAAACGAACTTTTTCGTAGGTGGACTCAATGAACTTTTGCCCGCCAAAGCCGGGATTGACGCTCATGAGGCACACCAAGTCCGCGTCGCCCACGATGCTTTCCAGGGCAGAAATGGGCGTGTGGGGGTTTACGGCAATTCCCGGGCGCATGCCCGCTTGGCGGATGGCCTGAAGGGTGCGGTGGAGGTGGGGGCAGGCTTCGATGTGCACCGTCAGGTGGTCCGCACCCGCGTCCCGGAAGGCACCGATGTAGCGATCCGGCTCCACAATCATCAAATGCACGTCCAGCGGCTTGGTGGCTGCCTTTTTGATGGCTTTGACCACCGGAAGTCCAAACGATAGGTTGGGCACAAATACTCCGTCCATGATGTCCACGTGGTGCCACGCGGCTGCACTTTGGTCCATGCGGCGAACGTCGCGTTCGAGGTTGCCAAAGTCCGCCGAAAGGAGAGAGGGAGCGATGAGGGCCATGGTCAAATTTTTCCCAAAGGTAGGGTGTATCTTGCGCACATGGAACGAGACTCCGGCCTTCCCGCCCCGCTGAGCAAACGTTTGGCCAAGGATTTGCGTGCGCTGCACGCGAAAAAAGGCCGACTGGCTGCGGGGCAGTTTTTGGTGGAAACGCCCAAGGCCGTGCAGTCCTTTTTGGAATCCGGTTGGGAGCCCGTAACCGTGGTGGCTACCTCCGATTGGTGGGCGAACGTTCCGGCACAGCCGTCTTGGGGACCCCAGACTGCTGCGTTCGTGGCAACGTTGTCCGGAATGGCAGAGGCCTCTGCTTTGGAGACGCCGTCCTCGGTCCTGGGCGTTTTTACTTTGCCTTCAGAAGCGCTTTCCTCCGGCGAACCGCTCCGCGGGATTCACTTGGTGTTGGACGGCGTGCGCGATCCGGGCAATTTGGGCACCATCGTTCGCTTGGCGGATTGGTTTGGCGCTGCTGGCGTTTGGCTTTCAGAGGATTCGGCCGACGCCTTTCAACCGAAGGTGGTGCAGGCCTCCATGGGTTCTTTGGCACGGATGCCGGTACGGCGTTTGCCCTTGGAGCCGCTCTTGCGCACGTGGAAAACTGCGGGCATTCCTCTTTGGGCAACGGACATGGAAGGAACGCCGTTGGCCAAAACCCAGGCACCGGAAACCGTTGCGGTTGTTTTAGGGAACGAAGGACGGGGAATATCGCCGGAGATTCGTGCGCTGTGTACGGAGGTGGTCACCATTCCGCGCGTGGCGCCGGGAGCAGAATCGCTCAATGTGGCCAACGCCGCAGGGATTGTCTTGTACGAATTGACCCGGGCGCTTTAGGCCGTCGGATCTGAGGCGTTCCGCTTATTCAAACGTAAAGACGATGTAGGTGCAGCGGCTCTGCAAGCCGTTGAGGGATGCTACGTAGTTGGTTCCGTCTTGCACGCGCAAATCTCCCTGGCCAAATTGATAGCGCAGTTGGGGGGAGAATTTGAAGTATTCGAAGTACAGGTCCAATCCGACGCCCAGGTCGTACCCAAAGTCTTGTTGTTGGAGTTTGAAGAGGCGGTCGTCCACCACCTTGGCTTTGCTGGCCAAATCCAGGGTGTAGTTGGCGGAGGCGATGGCGTACCAGCGGTGGTTTCCAATCCGGTCCGTTTTCAATTTCAATTCCAAGGGCAGAATGACCAACGAGGATTCAATTTTCTTGTCGATCCAGCGCCGTTGGCCGGTGGTCGGGTCCAAGGCATCGAACTGAAGCAGGCGTTCTCCCGCCGAATAGGTGGGAATGTGGCGCAGGTCCATGTATTTATTCAAGCGGAAATTGCTCACAATCCCCACCATAAAACCGGGTTGTTGGGTGCTTTTTACGTTGAAGACGGATTCCGGCAACTGGGTTGCCGTGCGCACCCGAAAATCCATTTGGTTGACCCCCAAAATGAAACCAAAGTGAACGGGCTTGCTGTCGTACCGAGGCAGATTCAACGTTTGGTTTTGCCCGACGGCGTTGGTTGCGAGCAACAGTGCTGCAATGGCTGCAAAGAGGGGGCTGTTCATGAGGGAATAACGCACGGAAGGGGACATTATTTTTCAGCGAGGTACAAGGTGGCAATGCCAAACGTCAGGGGACGCGCGGAAGCATTGCGGTAGCCGGCTTCGGCCAATTCGTCCAGAAATGCCTGACCGTAGGGAAAAGCCTCCACCGAAGCCGGTAGGTACGTATAGGCGGCAGAATCCCGACTCACCCATTTACCAATGCGGGGGAGGATGTGTTTGAAGTAGAAGAAATAAAAGGCGCGGAACGGTTGGCGGGTGGGTTGGGAAAACTCCAGTACGGCCAGGGGTGCACCGGGTTTCAACACGCGGAGCATGTCCACCAAGCCAGCCTGTAAGTTTTCAAAATTGCGAACCCCAAACGCCACCGTGACGGCGTCAAACCGGTTGTCTTCGAAGGGAAGCTTTTCGCCGTCTCCCAAGATCAACTGTACCCGATTGGCCAGGCCGCGTTGCGCTACTTTTTGGCGTCCCACGTCCAACATGCCCGCAGAAATGTCTGCACCTTCCACTTGTGCGCCCGGGCAACCTTTGGCCAAGGCCATGGCAAGGTCTGCGGTTCCGGTGGCCACGTCCAACAGCAAGCGGGGTTGGTAGCGGGCTACGGCGCGCACGGTTTTTTTGCGCCAACCCACGTCGATTCCCAGGGACAGAACGCGATTCAGGAAATCGTAGTTACCGGCAATGGCGTTGAACATATCCGCCACTTGCTCCTTTTTGGAGCCGTCGGAATGGTAGGGTTTTACGGTGGACATGGGGTTAACCAACTTCAATTTGGGCGTCCGGGTACCGGTAGGTAGCAGACTCTTTGCGCGGCTTGCTCAAAGCGAAGGCCAAAGTTACCGTCCCCACGCGTCCCACAAACATGGAGACCATCAAAATAACCTTGCCGGTTGCGCTCAAGGAACTGGTGATTCCGGTACTCAGACCAACGGTACAGAAGGCACTGACTTCCTCAAACAGCAGTCGGGCCAATCCAAAATGAGCGTCCGTCATGGTCAAGGCCAAAACGCTGACGAAGATCAAACTGATGGAAAACAAAAACACTGAAAATGCGCGCCGCAACAGTTCCAAGGGAATGGTGGTGCGCAGGAGCTCCACCTTGGTTTCTCCGCGGATGGTGGATAAGGCAGAAAGAAACACCAACGCAAAGGTGCTGGTTTTGATGCCGCCTGCGGTAGAACCGGAATTACCGCCAATGAACATCAGGAATACAAAGAACAAGATGGTGGGAAGGGCCATGGCGCCAAAATCCAGGGTATTGAAACCCGCCGTTCGCGCGGTAGCGGATTGAAAAAAGGACGCCACCAGCGTGCCGGTTGTGTCTAGATTTCGCAAGGTACCGTGGTATTCGAGCATGGCAAAGACGGCCGTTCCAACGAACAACAACCCCGCAGCAGACCAGAAGGCCAAGCGGGTGTTCACGGAAAGGTGCTTCCAAGGTTGGCGTCGACGGGCTTTAATTTGACGCCAGCTGAATACTTCCCGCAAGGGAGAAAAGCCCAAACCGCCGGCAATCAAAGTAAAGGCAATGACCAAGTGCAGTCCGTAGGATTGCAAAACAGAAGGATCCATGAGCCCGGTTGGAAAGAGGGCGAATCCGGCATTGTTGAACGCGGAAATGCTGTGAAAAACCGAGAAGAACACGCGTTGCCCCACCGATTCAAAGTGCAGTTCCGGGCCCCAGGAAAAGTAGAGCAACACCGCCGATAGGGCTTCAATGGTGAACGTCAATTTATACACTTGCTTGAACAAATCCATTCCGGATTCCAGGGATTCTGTGCTGTA
>CANHXZ010000136.1 GCA_947464785.1 Flavobacteriales bacterium
ACCTTTTCGGACGCGAAAAGGCCGAAGCCGCCCGTTTTGAGGCCATCAACGCCAAGCACCGCGACGCCAACATTCGAAGCATTTGGTCCTTCAGCCTCTTTTTGCCCATCATCGAACTGCTGAGTGCCGTGAGCATTGGCTTGGCCGTTTGGTACGGTGGCTACCGTGCGGCCGCCGGAGATGGCGTTACGCTGGGCGATTTGACCGCCATGATCTTGTTCATCAACATGCTGTACCGACCGCTGCGTCAATTGGCGGATCGATTCAACACCTTGCAGATGGGCATGGTGGCGTCGGACCGGGTCCTCAAGTTGATCGATCAAAAGGAAGAAGTGGAGCCCAACGGTACCCACGCTGGGCCGCTGCTCGGGGGCATTGAGTTCCGCAACATTTCGTTCGGTTACCGTCCGGACGAACCCGTTTTGCGCGGTTTTAACTTAACCATTTTACCCGGCGAAACGCTGGCCGTGGTGGGCCCCACCGGCGCGGGAAAAAGCACCCTCATTGGACTGCTGTTGGGGCACTACGAACCCCAGGAAGGCGAAATTTGGGTGGACGGTATTCCGTTGCGGGAGTGGGACAAGGCGTCTCTTCGTTCCCAGGCGGCGTTGGTCATGCAGGATGTTTTCCTGTTTTCCGGCACCGTACGGGACAACGTTACGTTGTTTGAACCCCTGCCCGACGACGTTATATGGAAGGCCGCAACCTCCATGGGCCTCGCGGAGTTCCTGCAGAAGTTACCGGGTGGGCTTGATTTTCAAGTTCAAGAGCGCGGAAACACGTTGAGCACCGGTCAGCGCCAATTGCTGTCCTTCCTGCGGGCGTTTCTCCTGAATCCGCCGGTGTTGGTGCTGGACGAGGCCACCAGCAACATAGACTCCGAGACGGAGCGCTGGGTCCAGTCCGCCACCGTGGCCCTCACGCGTGGCCGAACGTCCATCGTGGTGGCGCACCGATTGGCCACCATTTCGCACGCAGACCGCATCGCCGTTCTAGCCGACGGCGGACTGGCCGAGTGCGGTACGCACGCAGAACTCCAAGCCCTAAATGGGCGGTACGCGGAATTGGTTCGCGCCAGTTTTACAAATGCACATTAAACAGGGCCAACGCCGTCAGGAAGAGCAGCGTCAGAAACGCCCAAAGGGTTCTTTTCAGGACCATTTTTGGAGGGTTTTGAGGGTTTAGTGGGAAGCAATCCGCTCGGTGCGGATTCATTGGGTCTACTTTGGCGCAAAGCCTGCGTGAGCACGTACTCCATTTGGCCGTTGACGCTCCGGAACTCGTCGGAGGCCCAGGAAGCGTACGCTTCCAGGGTGGCTGGGTCCAGCCGCACCACAAAGGATTTCTTGGCGGGCGCACTCATGGGGCAGGAGGGGTCCAGGCATTCAACAAGTGCTTGGGGTTGGTCACTTCCGTGCAGCGGGAAGCCAGGTCCAGTGCTTTGCGGCCCATTTCCGGATCTCGGAAAGCAAAACAGATGGACTTTTTGCCCGACGTCGCCCAGTCCAGGCGCACTCCGGGCCCCTCAAAGAAGGCGTAGGTCCATCCGTGCGGTCCCAGTTTGACGCCGTATCCGCCGGCGTCCCAAGGCTCTACGTGAACTACTTCCACACCTTTGAGATCGCTCCAGGCCAAGCGACGGTTGCGCCAAATCCCGAACCGGAGCCGAATGCCCTCCGGTCCCACAGACCACGTAAACGGCGCGCGCAAGAGAAATTGAACCAGAAAACCTTCCAGCGCCGTGATGCCCAACCAAACAAAAAAGGCGGTGGCGCCGTCTTCGTTGGGCGAGCCGTTGAGCCAGGCCCACACATTTTGGTGTTCCACGCCAAGTACCAAAAGCGTAACTGTGGTGTAGGAAATTCCCATCAACCACAAGATCCACGCGGGCATGCGGTAGGTTTCACCAATGGTTTGGCCGTGGGAGGTGGAAGGGGCGAAGGGCATTCAAGTTTGGAACAGCCGCAAATATCAAAATATAATTGTAATAATATCAAATTAGTATCATAAATATTTTCAATTCATTTATTGATGTTTTAACATTGAATAAAACATTCGACGTATCTTTGCTGTTGTAACGACTAAAACAATCCAACATGAACTACAAATTTGCCCTCTTGGCACTCGCCACCGCAGGTATCCTGGGAACCTCTTGCTCCAACAACAGCGCAGACGCTGCCGGTGATGTTGCTGCCGCCGCAGACGCTACCTACACCGTGGACACCACCGCATCCGTTCTCAACTGGAAAGGCAACAAGCCTTTTGTGAAAGACTACGGCCACGCCGGTACCGTGCGTTTGGTTTCTGGCGAGCTGACCTTAGACACTGCCGATCAATTGGCATCGGGTTCGTTTGTGTTCAACATGAACTCCATTGTGTGCACCGACGCCGCCATGGAGCAGGAGTACAAAGACAAGTTGGTGGGCCACCTGAAGAGCGCCGATTTCTTTGACGCCGCTACCTACGCAACCGCTTCCTTCGACGTAACCAAGTACGAAGCAGGTACTTTGTTTGGCAACCTGACCATCAAGGACAGCGCTGTTGCCGTATCCTTTCCTGCAACCGTAGTGGTAGCAGATTCTACCGTAACCTTGAGCGCTCCAGAATTCAAGATCGACCGCAAGAAGTGGGGCGTTTCTTTTGGCTCTACCGGTATTGTTGGCTTGGCCAAAGACCAGTTGATCAACGACGAAATCACCTTGTCCTTTGAGGTGAAGGCCAATCGCGCCAAGTAATCCAACACCCGTCTTCTGGGCTCTCGCGCGTTGTGCCGGGTGAGCGGAGCGGAAATCCAATAAAAAAGGGCCGTCTCGTGGTGAGGCGGCCCTTTTCTATTTTTGCGCGCCGTTTAAAAGCGCCCTACTGCCGCGGATGCACGCCGCGAATCGTTCGGCTTTATGGTTGCACCACAGAAGCCAAAGCGGCCTCCAAATCGGTGTGCCGATGCACAAAGCCCGTGGCACGCAGCTTGTCCGACGTGGCCGGCGTGCTGCCCAAAACCAGGGCGGAGCGATCGCCCAATACCAGCCGCAGCAAAAACGCAGGAGGAGCAGGAGCCCAAAATGGCGTGTTGAGAACCCGCGCCAGTGCGGCACTGAAATCGCGGTTGGTGGCGGGCGCAACCCCCACAGCGTTATATACGCCGTCCATCGTTTCCTGTTGCGCGGCGTGCACAAAGGCAGCGGCCAAATCCTCTACGTGGATCCAAGGCATCCACTGTTTTCCAGTCCCCAAGGGAGAGCCCAAACCCGCACGGAACAGCGGCAGCATGGCGTTCAGCGCCCCGCCTTGTCCCAACACGATGCCGATGCGCAGTTGAACCGTCCGAATGCCCAAACTGCGGAATTGATCTGTTGCCAGCTCCCATTGTCGAACCACCTCCGCCAGAAATCCCGTGCCGTGACCGTCGTTTTCCGTGAGCAGGGGAGTGCCCGCCGCTTGGTCCGGGTAGATACCCACCGCAGAAGCACAAATTACGGCATGCGGACGCTCAGCGGCGGGAAGGGCGCGGAGTCGGTCCACCAACAAATCCGTTCCTTGTTGGCGACTTTTGAGGATTTCTTTGCGGTGTTCGGCAGTCCATTTCTCCGAAACAGAGGCCCCTGCGAGGTGGTGTACCACGGAAACACCGCGCAGAACTACGGGGTCCAACCAACCGGTTTCCGGGCTCCAGTAGTGGGTGTGGGGATCCGGGGATTGCCCGGATCGGGTTGTTAGGGTGTGTACTTCGTGGCCCGCAGCGCGCAGCTGTGCGACGAGTTCGGTTCCCACCAATCCGGTGGCGCCGGTGACCAAATGAATAGACATGGTAGGGGTGTATTACCCAATTGAAACAAGCGGCGAGCACAAAAGTTCCCGCCCCAGGCGGCCGTTGGTCCGTAGATCCTGGAAAAAGGTTGCCGTACGGGGATCAGATGCGCACCATCCAGCCGTGCGTATCTTCTGCGCGACCGTGGCGAATGTCTGCCAAAGTTTTCTTGACGCGCTGGGCCAATCCGTCCTGAGGGGCCGGTACGTCCATCATCTTGCCTTGGTAGCCAATGCCGTCGATGGGGCTCACCACGGCCGCGGTACCCATACCAAAAGCTTCTTGTAGGGTGCCTTTTTGGGCGTGCTCCTGCAACTCGTGCACGGAAACTTTGCGCTCCTCAACCGGCATGCCCCACGATCG
>CANHXZ010000137.1 GCA_947464785.1 Flavobacteriales bacterium
ACTCCAGGACTTCCGCCGTTCCGTGAAACAGCTTCCATCCGGCCAAAGCCAAAACACCCAAGGCCACCAGTGGAAAAAGCCACCGAAGCACCTTGTGGCCCAAAAAGAGCAGGCCCAACGGAAGGGGTTTGGTGAAGAGCAAAGGCCAAAAGCGAGCTAAATTTTGATAATTGCCCAACGAGATCCGCACCTTGCGGGCAAATTCCTCGTGCCGGTCTACGGAAACATCTTCGTACGCCACGGCTCGTCCTTCCCAAAGAACGGGACGGCCGGTCCGCAAAACCTGTAGGGAAACGAAAAAATCTTCCATGAAGGTAGCGGGCGGGATGGGCTGCCAAACGCTTCGCGCCACGGCATAGCAACCGCCCTCAACCCCCAGGGTACAGC
This sequence comes from Flavobacteriales bacterium, assembly GCA_947464785.1. Taxonomy (GTDB): domain Bacteria; phylum Bacteroidota; class Bacteroidia; order Flavobacteriales; family Schleiferiaceae; genus CAMDTE01. The sequence goes on from CANHXZ010000137.1 coordinate 388, forward strand.
CAAAAAGATCGCTCTCCCATTGTTTGAGTTTGGACTCAAATTGGGTGTAGTGACGCTCTTCCGAAGCAATGGAGCCCGGTGTTTCGGCCAAACGGTCTCCCGCTGCTTGGTAGACCAGTCGACCGCCCACCACACCGGCCTGGCGTTGCACAAGCGTGCTCACCAATCGGCGCACCGCGTCTGGCGTAAAGACGATGTTGGCATCCGTGCCCACCACCACCTTGGCCTTCCCCAAACCCACCAAGTGATTGATGATGCCCGATTTGCCCGTTCGAGCCTCCATCCGCACCAGCGAGAGGTGCGGGTTCTTGGAAATCCAATCCAAAACCGTCCGATCCGTGCCGTCCGTCGATAAATCCGACCCTACCCAAATGCGCAATTTCCCCGAGGGATAGTTGGATTCCCCCAACGATTGGAGCAGTCGGCCAATGACTTTTTCTTCGTTGTAGGCCGCAACCACCACGTCCACTTCAGGACATTCGTCATCGGTCAACAGTACGTTGGACCCGACGGTCCGCACAGGGAGTATACGCGCCAAAAGCCCCAATACCGCCGGAAATACGACGTACGGTACCGCCAAGAGCAACAACCCAACGATCAACACGACTGCAAAGGTTTTGCATCCTGCAACCGTCGGCCCACTTCAGCGGCCACCGCTTGGTCCGAAAATTTCTCTTCCGCCCAGGCCCGTGCTGCTCGTGCGCGTCGCATCCGCTCCGGCGCATCCGAAAGTGCGGCAACCACCGCAGCAGCAAAGGATTCGGGATCGTCCGCCACCCATCCGTGGGTTCCGTCGATAAATCCAATGCCGTCTACGCCTAATGACGTAGAAACAATTGATTTATAATTTGTCATCGCATCCAAAGCTTTAATGCGCATTCCGCTTCCACTCAGCAAGGGTACCACGGAAATTCCCAAGCCAGCCGTAACCTCGGTAAAACTTCCGTTGGCCTCCTTGGCGAACAGACCTTGATCGGGGCGATGAAATTCTTTAAGGCGGGCGCCTCGTCCCAAAACGGCAAAGGTGGCCGACGGCAGTTCACGCCGCACCAACGGCCAAACACGTTCCACATACCAGCGCAGTCCCTCAACATTGGGCAACCAATCCAAGGCGCCCATGTGGAACAAAGCAGCGGGAGGCATTTCCGCATCGTTTGGCCAATGACCCACCGTACACGGCACGGAATATCCCCCCATTTCCAAGGCATCTTCTGGCGTAATGGCCCATTTCACAGACCATTCCTTCCAAACTTGAAGCTCCATTTTGCGAAGCCGACGCACTTCCGTACGCAGGTACCACCTTTTGAGCACATTTCGTTCGCCCCGGGCTACGTGCTCCCAAATGCGAAATTCTACGTTGTGCGCTCGGTACACCACCGCACCGCCCCAGGCGCGTAATTCGGGACCGTAAACCGTTTGGGTCAATCCGTCCGCCACCACAACGTCCCATTTTTGCGACCGCAACAACCGATTCAATTCGCTTGCGTAGGCAGAAGTTCGAAACCGGCTCACCGTGTACGGGACCCCGCGAAGCCAGGCCCAAACAGCCCCCAACGCGGTGGGCGACGTATGGGCATCCACCGCAAAGAGCCGAACGTTGGGGCCCCATTCGTTGGGGTAGGAAGGAGCATTCACCCAATGTTTTTGCGTGTTAAACGCCAACGTGGTCACGTGCGCTCCCGTTTCCAAGAGCACCCGAACCAATGCCCCCATGGCCAAGGAACTTCCGTCCCGGCCGGGGTGCGGTACCTTATTGCACAGGTGCAGTACTTCCACGTTTTTGAAAATTCCAAGTTTGATCCGACGCCGCCAAATGGACCATCCATACGGCCAACGGCAACAACACCAAGTTGGGCAACCAAATGGCTTCTGCCGGGGAGAGCACGGAGCCGCGCCCCATTTTTTCAGAAACCATCCCCAAAACGTAGTGCAGTAAAAACAAGAGCACACTCAAAACAAAAGGCAGTCCAAATCCGCCTTTTCGAATGACCGCGCCCAACGGAGCACCAATGAAAAACAACAAGACGCACGCTACGCTGATGGCAAACTTCTTGTGCCACTCCAATTCGTGCCGCACCGCCACCTCGGATCGGTAGTTCATTTCCATGCGGCTTTGGTCCAGTCGTTCCTTTTGCGCTTCGGCCATAAACCGCGCATTTCCCACAATTCGGGCCCGGTCCGCGGCGTCCAATTGATCAAAGGATCACGAGGGCTTTGCTTTTGGAGCCCACGCGCGCGTGGAATCCAATCCCGAATATCGAAGGGTCCACTCGCGTCCCATTTCCACTTTTCGCTGACCCAAAACCCGTTCCAACGAGTCCAATGAAGACTCCAATTGACGTACGGTCAGCATGTTGAATTGATTGGTGCGCTGAACCGCGTAGAGGTCTTTTCCTTGGAAATTGGCCATATTGAACCTCATGAAGAGGGTGTCAAATTCAGCACGTAAAAAGGGTCTTCCCGTTCGTTCTTCTGGCGTTCGCGCTTTTAATTCTTCGTAAATAGCGCCGTTTTCCAGGGTCAATTCCAACCATTTTCCTCCGGCGATGGGGCGCAGTGTTCCGTGCGGTGCGGACAGCAGTCGGGCATTTCCCTGCGTGCGGTCCGTGTGGTCGTACACCATGATGCCCCAAACTTCGTGGTCGCTTTTGCGGTCCACCTTGACCGTGTACCCCTCCAAGCCGTGGTAAAAATACCCAGGCTGCAAATTGAACGTGGGCTTTTGTTGCGCAATGTTGATCAACAGGTTTTCGCCTTTGAAATTGGCCACCGGAATGACGTTGTTGTTCACGAAGAACATGCCAACCCCCACCAAACCTACCACCACCAGGAGTGGGCGTGAAAGGCGCCAAAAACCAATTCCAGATGCCCGCAAGGCAGCGAATTCATTGGACTCCGCCAGGTCTCCGTACACCATGATGCCGGCCAGCAGCACGGCTACCGGAACCGCCATGGGCAAAACGGCCGCACTCCAATACACCAACAACTGGAGCAATACGCTCAATTCAATCCCTCTTCCGGTCAGTTCCTCGATGTACTTCCAAACCATCTGCATCATTAAAATGAATACAGAAAGTGCCACCGTTCGAGCAAACAAACGGAGGAAAGAACCGATGAGGTACCGGTCGAGCCGACGCACGCTGCTTTATTTGGACTTGGGCTCCACCACGGTGTACCCCGGATAGTTCGCGCGGTTGAAAAGGACCTTTGCTTTGGAAACCCCTCCATTTACGGCATAGGTGTCTACCGTGATGGTGGTGATCACATCGTTGAGTCCAAATTCTTGGTAGGAATAAAGTCGCTTGGTACTTACGTCAATCCCAATGACAATCTCGCGTACTTCTTCGGAGGCCTTGGGCTTCATGCGCACGTATTTGATCGTCTTGCCTTTCAACGTGGCGGTACCGGCCCAAGCAAAATTGGAGCCGGTTTCGTACTTGGCCAAAAGTGAAGAAGGGGAGAAGGCACTGCCGTCTTTGCCCAAAGGACGAACCGTAACTTCCTCGTCATCCGGCGAAACGATGTACGCTTTTGCGTTGTTGACAAAAATGGTTTGGCCGTTCCAATCCAAGCGGTAGTTGGTGCCGACTACGGTCACCGTTCCTTTGCTGGAGCGCTTGACGCGCGCACCGCCGTTGCGGCCCGGAGCGTCCAAGGTATTGGTGAACGCTATGGTTTGGTCTGCGTAGGCTTCGGTTTTAACGCGAACCTCTTTCAAAAGGCTCAACGCTTCTACGTGCGCTTGTGCGAAAGCAGAATTTCCCAGCAGC
>CANHXZ010000138.1 GCA_947464785.1 Flavobacteriales bacterium
CAAGGCAACGCGCAGCACGTCGTTGGCTTCGTCGTACCCGTCGATGCCCCACAAATCCGTGCTTTGATTCAAGATCAAGGTCCATTCCTTGTCGCCAGGAATGGTAAAGATGCTGTACTTGCCGGCAGATAAATTCTGGCCCGCCAGAGTGACGTCCGTTGAAAATTGAATAATGGTGCTGCCGTTGGCACCGGTGCGCCACAATTTCTTGTACTCCACCAATTGCCCAAAAACCTTTCGGCCTTTGGCGCTCGGACGCGCATAAGAGAGTTCAACGTCGGTCAGACCGATTCGTTGTTTGACCGTTCCCATGGGGGAAGCGGCGGGCAGCTCTTGTGCCTGAAGGGTTGCGGTACCGGCCATCAAGACCAAGCCCGCTAAAAGGATTTTTTGAAACATCATGGGGTGAATTTAGACTAATTTATCAAGTGCACGCTTTACAAACGACGTTAACGCGGCACCGTGCAAAAGGTTTTGCTGCAGCAGGGCCAAGTCCTTGGCGTGTTGGATCAACGCACCTTGCTCCTCCGACGGGGTGCGCAGCAGCTTCCCGGCCAAAGCATGGTTGGCGTTGACTACCAAATCGTAGGATTCGGGCAGATCGCCCATGCCCATGAATCCACCTCCGCCGGTGGCGCTCATTTCGCGCATGCGGCGCATGAATTCAGGAACGGTCACCACCATCGGGGCGTCGTCGGACTCCAAAGCCTCCACGCGAACCGTGAATTTTTTGGTGTCTACGTGCGCTTCCAGGGCGTCTTTCAACTGCTTGGTTTCTTCTTCCGTGAGCAGGGTAGGACGGTCGCCCTCTTTGGGAATCAATTTGTCCAGTAAATCGGAATCCACGCGCGCAAAGCGAACTTTTTCCTTGCTGGTTTCGATTTTCTGCATCCAATGGCTCACAATGGGGGAGTCCAACAATACGGTGTCGTACCCCTGCGCTTGGGCTTTTTCAATGTACGAGTGTTGTCCGTCTTTGGAGGCGGCGTAGAGGATAACCGTGGTGCCGTCCTTGTCCGTTTGAAGGGCCTTGATTTTGTCGACGTACTCGTCCAAGGTGAAGAAACCGCCGTCGGTGTTTTGAACCAAGAAGAATTTTTCGGCACGCTCAAAGAACTTCTCGTCCGTGATCATTCCGTACTCAATGATCATTTTGATGTCGTTCCACTTGGATTCAAAGTCTGCGCGGTCTGTCTTGAACATTTCTTCCAGCTTGTCCGCTACCTTTTTGGTGATGTGGCCGCTGATTTTCTTGACGTTTCCATCCGCTTGCAGGTAGGAACGAGAAACGTTTAACGGGATGTCTTTGGAATCCAATACCCCGTGCAGGAGCGTGAGGAAATCCGGTACAATTCCTTCTACGTTATCGGTGACGAACACCTGGCTTTGGTACAATTGGATCTTGTTGCGCTGCAGTTCCATGTTGGGCTTGACGCGCGGAAAAAACAAGATTCCGGTCAGGTCAAACGGGTAGTCCACGTTCAAGTGAATGTGGAAGAGGGGCTCGTCAAAGCTGAAAGGATACAGCGCTTTGTAGAACTTCTTGTAGTCCTCGTCGGTAAGTTCCGACGGTTTCTTGGTCCACGCGGGAGCGTCCGCGTTGATGATGTCCGGAACCTGGGAGGTTTCGTACTTGGGTTCTTCGCCCTCAGCCGCCACGTTGGTGCGCTCCTCGCGCTCGCCAAACTGGATGGGCACGCTCATGAAGCGCGCGTACTTTTTTAGGAGCTCGCGGATTTTGAAGTCCTCCAAGAAGTCTTCGCTGTCGTCCGCCACGTTCAGAACGATCTCTGTGCCGCGTTCTTTCTTTTTGAGGGTTTTGAGGGTAAATTCCGGCGAACCGTCGCACATCCAGTGGGCACCGGATTCATCGGCAGCTTGGGTGTGGCTTTTGGTTTTGATTTCAACGGTTTTGGCCACCATGAAGGCGGAGTAAAAACCCAAGCCAAAATGACCGATCATGGCCGCAGGATCCACCTTGCCCTCGTATTTTTTTACGAATTCCTCCGCACCGGAAAAGGCCACTTGGTTGATGTACTTATCCACTTCTTCGGCCGTCATGCCGATGCCGCGGTCGATGATGCGGATTTGTTTTTTCTTCTTGTCCACCTCCACGCGAATCGTGAGGTCGCCCATTTCGCCTTTGAATTCACCCAAGTTGGCCAGGTGCTTCAGCTTGTTGGTGGCGTCCACCGCGTTGGAAATCAGCTCCCGCAAGAATATTTCGTGGTCGCTGTACAGGAATTTTTTGATGATGGGGAAAATATTCTCCGCGGAGACATTGATTTTTCCAGTTGACATAACGTTCAAATTTTAAAATACAGTTGGACGAATACCCGGGTGCAAGGGGCGTGCCAAGGGCGTAAGGCTGTCAATTTGGCAGCGAATCCAGGCCGTCGGACAAAACGGCAAAGCGCGTAAACTGTTCTTCTGAATACCATCCATACTTATGCGTTTCGCGAATGCGCTTCGCGTGGCCCGGCGAGCGGTAGGCGAAACCTTCCAGGGCTTCGGTGTTGGACCAAACGGAAAACGTGGCTTGTTCCACCAGCGGCAATTCCCCAATTCCCACGGCACACTCCAGGCCAGGGCGGTCTTTGAGCAGTTTGGCAGAGGCGGAAACCCGACTCCAAAAGCGCCAAAACTGGCTGCGTTTGATGGAGGCTCGGGTGATGACTGCCACGCGGCCTGTGGTTGGGGCATCCGGCAAACATTCGAAGGGCTGTAGACCGTTCCAGGTGCCGTGCGAGCGCAGGCCCGTCATGCGCCACCATTGGGCGGATTGGCTGCGTTCCCGATGCTCTTGGAACACGGGGTTGTCGGCGTAAAAACGGTCGGCATTCTCCACGGCGTCGGCTCCACTCCATACCAACACCCAGACGTACCGTCCGAAGTTGGGCCAAACGGAAAAACCAGCGCCTGAACCGGTGCCCAATTGCTTGGCAAAGCTCAGGCCGGGGACGTCTGCCACCGACAGCTCGGATTTACCCATGGCCACAAAGGCCCACCAGCAGTCGCGCCAACCGCTGAATTCAAAAGACCAAACGTCGATGCGTTGCACTTAAAAAGGATTGGTAGCCCAAACACCGAGCTCCGGAATAAAACCCCGGTCGTCCAGTTCCAAGACGGCAACCGCGGCGTGTGCTATTTCATTTGGGGTAAGCATTTTATCCCGCAGTTCTTTCTCCGATCGGTCGGTAACGTTGAAGGCGGTGGGCACGGCTGAGGGATTGATGAGCATGACGCGAATGTTGTGCGGTCGCAGCTCTTCACGCCAGCATTCGGTCATTCCACGCAAGGCAAATTTGGACGCCGCGTAGACGGTGCCGTTTTTAAATCCCTTGACGCCCGCACTGGACGCCACGTTGATGATGTGGCCGTAACCTTGTGCCATAAAGCGCTTCACGGCCTCGCGGCCGGCAAGCGCTGGCCCGTACACATTCGTGGGAAACACTTCGTCAAAATGACTTTGCTCCACCTCCTGCATCGGCTCAAAACGACCGATTCCTGCGTTGTTGATCAACACGTCCAGTCCGCCCCACAAGGCGTCCAGCTGCGCAAACACGTGCATCAGTTCCGACTCCCGATCCATGCGGCCCTCCAAGGGGGTGGCGCCCAATTCCTGAGCAACTCGCTTCAATTTTTCCGGGTCTCGCCCGGTAATGGCCACTTGGGCACCTTTTGCAATCAGGGCGGCAGCCATGGCCTTTCCCAAGCCGGAACTTCCTCCGGTTACTAAAATGCGCGCCTTGTCTAAGTTCATATCTGTAGAAACGTCTAGCGAGGTAAAGTGTTTAGGATGTTTTCCAGCAGTCGGGTATTTAAATCAAAAGGACCGTGGCCGTCCAATTTGAGGTACGAAACCGCATCTTCCAGCGGAGCAAATCCGCGCAGGCCGTGCGCGGGAATCAGGCCAATCAACTCCGACGCCTCCACGGTTCCGCCCAACCGGTGCGCCTCCGCGGAAACCGCATCAAAAAGCTCTTTGGCCGAAACCGAAAAGGTGTCCGTGAGGTTGCAGCTCACTTGGGCCCTGAGGTAGCCCTCCATCCACCAACCGATGGCGCGAACGCCCTTCAATCCACTGATCGACTCCCGAATGGAACCAGCAATTAGTTTTGATTCTTTCAGTTGAAGCGTGCTGCTC
>CANHXZ010000139.1 GCA_947464785.1 Flavobacteriales bacterium
GGGCGAAGAGCCCATCAACAACACCATTTGGGGGCTCAACACCCAGTTCCAAAAGAATCTGCCGCAGTTGACCAAGTTGTTGGACAAGTTGCCTTTGATTTCCACCAAAGAATCAAGTTCGCTTCAGTTTCAAGGTGAGGTAGCGCAGTTGTTGCCGGGCACGCCGCGGAGCATCAAGCTAACGGGGTCCGCAACCACGTACATCGACGACTTTGAAGGCGCTCAAACCCTGATCGATTTGCGCGGCAACAACACCTGGACGCTGGCGAGCGTCCCGGAAGGACAATCCCGCTTGTTTCCGGAAGCCTCCTACAACAACTCGGTGGCCTATGGATTCAACCGAGCGCGCACGTCCTGGTACATCATCGACCCAACCTTTTTTGCGAATACCGCCGCAACTCCCCAGAACATCCGCCAGGATCCGTCCATTCTGTCCGATCACCGGCAGCGTATGGTGCCCATCAACGAGGTGTTTCCCAACCTGCCCGTTCAGCCGGGCATGGCGCGGAACATCGCCATGTTTGACGTTTCGTTCTTCCCCGGCGAGCGCGGTCCCTACAACTACGACGTGGAAGGTTTACCCGGATTGTCCAAGGGTCTGGACGCTCAGGGTCGGTTGAACGATCCCAAATCCCGCTGGGGCGGATTGATGCGGTCGCTGCAAATCAACAACTTTGAGGAACAGAACATTGAGTTCATCCAGTTTTGGGTAATGGATCCCTTCTACGGCGACCCCACCGCCACGGGAGGCGATTTGTACTTTCATTTGGGCAACCTGAGCGAAGACATTCTCAAGGACGGCCGTCAGTCGTTTGAAAACGGTCTGTCTCCACTTGGATTGCGCGACGATTTGGACTCCTCGGCGTGGGGGTACACGTCTCGCTACCAGCCAATCACCGAGGCGTTTGGCACCGATCCCACCGCGCGCACGTTCCAAGACGTGGGCATGGACGGTTTATCCGATGCGGACGAATTGCGCTGGCGTACGGACCTGGCTGCTTCCTATGTAGAGCGCCTCACGGCCTTGTACGGCAGCACCTCCGCGGTGGTTCAGGAGGCCTTGGTGGATCCGGCCGGGGACAATTTCCGCTACTTCCGCGGCGACGATTTGGACAACGCAGGAGCCAATATTTTGGATCGCTACAAGAAATTCAACAGCCCCGAAGGGAATTCCAATACCGAGACCGTGAATGGCGTTCCGGCGTCGGCCACCAACATGCCGGACAAGGAAGACATCAACCGGGACCAAACGATGAACAAGTCGGAGGCGTACTTCCAGTACAAGGTTTCGCTGCGTCCGGAGGACATTGCCGTTGGAAAAAACAACATTGCGGACATCTTTGAGACCACTACAGACGAACTTCCGGACCAAACCCGGAAGCCGGTTCGTTGGATTCAGTTCAAGATTCCCGTATTTGAGCCGGAAGCGCGTGTGGGTGGGATTTCCGATTTTCGCTCCATTCGATTCATGCGCATGGTGTTGAAGGGCTGGGACTCCTCGGTGGTCTTGCGCTTTGCCCGTTTGGATTTGGTTCGCGGTGAGTGGCGCCGGTACCCGTTCTCCCTGGACGGTCTGCGTGAGGAAGTGCCTACGGATCAGGGTTCCGGAACCACTTTTGCCGTGAATGCGGTGAATTTGGAGGAAAACGGCGGAAAAACGCCCATTCCGTACGTGTTGCCTCCGGGAATCGACCGCCAAATCTTGTTGGCCAGCACCGCACCTGTACCGCAGAACGAACAAGCCATCAGCATGCGCATCTGCGGTCTTCGGGACGGAGATGCCCGCGCGGTCTTCAAGAACATGTCCGTGGACATGCGTTGGTACAAGCGTTTGCGTCTGTTCGTTCACGCCGAAGCTGCTGGCGCAGAAAGTCAATTGCGGGACGACGACCTCTCCATTTTTATTCGTTTGGGCAACGACTACTCCCAGAACTACTACGAATACGAACTGCCGCTCAAGGTAACCCCTTGGGGCATTCGGGATCCGGACGCCATTTGGCCGGACGCCAACCACGTGGATTTGCCCTTGGAAGCCCTGACGCAATTGAAGTTGGAGCGCGATCGCTTGATGCAAATAGACCCCAGCTGGTTGCTGACCAATCCCTACGTGAAAGATTCCGCAGGCGCCACCTTCCGGGTGGTGGGAGTTCCCAACTTGGGACTGGTGCGCACCGTCTTGATAGGCGTTCGCAACGCCAAAAAGAGGGAGTCTGGCGGGTCCGACGACGGCTACGACAAATGCGCCGAGGTTTGGATCAACGAATTCCGCATGGCGGATTTTGAAAACCAAGGGGGTGAGGCAGCTACCGCTCGTGCCAGTGTGAAGTTGGCGGATCTGGGCCAAGTAGTGGCCACCGGCCTCTACAGCGGCGTAGGCTTTGGTGCCATCGATCAGGGCCCTACGGAGCGCAACCGATTTGCCTCGGCCTCTTACGACATTCAAGGAAACCTGGAGGTGGGCAAAGCCCTGGGTTCCCAGCGGTTGAAGCTTCCGTTGTTCGTGAGCATGGCGCAGGAGTTCAAAACGCCTCAGTACAATCCGTTGAATCCAGACATTCAAATAGATGATGCGGTCAAGAATTTGCCGGACGCTGCCTCGCGCGATTCCTTGCGCACTTTGGTGCAAGACCTGACGCAGCGCAGAAGCGTAGCCTTGACCAACGTTCGCGTGGATCGCTCCCAGGCCGCCATGAAGAAGAATCCAACGCCGTTGGACCTCTCCAACTGGAATGCCACCTACTCCTTCAACGAGGTGCTCCGTCGGGACGCCAACATTCAGTTCGACAACCGCCAAGACTACCGCGGCGCGCTCGCGTACGTTTACCAGGCCAAGCCCTTCAACCTTCGCCCGTTCAAAAAAATTAAGAATAAAAATTTGGCGATCGTTCGGGACATCAACCTCAACCTAACTCCTTCGCGGTTCAGCGCGCGCACAGACGTTCAGCGCACCCTGCAACTCTTGCAAATGCGCAACGTGGACAACCCGCAATTCAAACTTCCGGTCACTTACAACAAGAATTTCACGATGGAGCGCACCTACGATTTGGTGTGGGATTTGAGCCAAGCCATCAAATTTGACTACAACGCCCGCATGCGCCTGCGGTTCGACGAACGCCCGGGACCCATGCAAGTGGACACGGTTCAGTTGTTTTTGCTGGATAATTTGCGATCGGGCGGACGTCCCACGCAGTACCACCACACGGCCAACATTGGCTGGCAGTTGCCCATCAACAAAATCCCCTATTTGGAGTTCATTCAGCTCCAAGCACGCTACACCGCGGAATACGATTGGCAAACGAATTCCCTCTTGGCTTCCATCAAGAAAATTGATTCGTTGGACTACGGTTTCACCCTCCAGAATTCCGGGAAATGGGCGCTGACGGGAAACTTGAACTTCAACACGTTCTACAATAAGTTCCCGTTCCTCAAAAAGTACACGACGTCGGTCAACAAAGGAAATGCAGCTTTGGGCGGACGCGGCATGCCTACGGCCCCCAAGCCCACTGCAGAAAAGCCGGAAGAGACCAAAAAAGGCCCGCTGTACTACGTCCTCAAAACGGGCGTTGGGTTCCTCACCATGGCCAAAACAGCCAACCTTTCGTACACGCGCAACACAGGTTCATCGCTCCCCGGATTCAACCTCGCCCCGGTGTTGTTTGGAGGCAACGTGGCGCAAAACTGGGCACCCGGCTGGGACTACCTGCTGGGATGGCAATTCCCCATGGAAGAGCGCGCGGCCAACAACGACTGGATGGTCAAGAACCGCAACCAGCCCAATCGTCTCCAGCGCACGTTAACCGAGAACATCAACGTTCGCGCACAAGTGGAACCGCTGCCGGAATTCCGCATCGACCTCACCGCCCAGCGCACCTTTGGCGATCAGTACAGCAGCACGTACCGCTACAGCACCGGTCGCGGACCGGACACCGCATTTGGCGAAGGTTTCCGCCACTTCAGTCCGCAGCAACTGCAGAACTTCACGATGTCTTGGTGGGCGTTCAACTCTGCGTTTGAAAACAGTCCGGAGCCGGAATTTAAGTCCGTCGTGTACGATTTGTTCCGCGCCAACCGACTCATTTTCTCCGACCGCCTGTCTGCCCAGCACGCGTTGGACAACCCCGGTTACGTGCCCAC
>CANHXZ010000140.1 GCA_947464785.1 Flavobacteriales bacterium
GAATCCTTGACGCAGAAGATTCCGGCCCAAGAGCAAGGGATGTCGTTGCGAGGCGCGCGAAGTTAATCCTACCCAAACGCCGTACGGCTGTCCAAATAATTCAATTTCCAACCAAACCGCAAAGCGATCTTGAACGTCGCCAAAGGAGTTTTTAACGCGGACGGTCTTGTAGTGCGTAAAGGATTCAACCCAAGGTGTGGGGCGCAAGGAACCCGTTTCTACGGCGTCAAACTGAACCAACAGCACCCCGTTGTCTTCGCAGCACGTGAGCATGTGGAGCGCACACAAGGCAGCACCGGAATCGATTCGGCACGAAATCCGGTCCATCCCCAAAGCGGGAATAGAGACCACGTCGGTACGTCCAATTTTGGTTGGGGCAATAGGTGAAACCGTGCTCATTCCGCGGGCAGAGTTTGAAGGGGTATGCGTGCTTGCGCCGGTACGTGAAGGACGGGGTCAATGCCCGCCAACCGTTGAAAATAGCCGTCGGCACCTACCATGGCGGCGTTGTCTGTGGTAAAAACCAGGGGAGGCAAGTAGATGCTCCAACCGTTTGCGCTGCCCAATTCCATTAAGCGACGGCGCAAGCCGGAATTGGCAGAAACTCCGCCGGCCACCGCCACAGAATGAAGTCCCGTTTGGGCAACGGCACGAACCAATTTGTCCAGCAGATGGTCCAGTAAAGCATCTTGAACGGAGGCGCAAACTTCCGGTAAGCGTTCTTTTGGCACCTTGTGGGGTGCTCCAAACAGCTTGGTTAGTGTGTTCAAGAAGCTGGTTTTCAACCCGCTAAAGCTGTAGTTCAAGTCGCCAATCGACGGCTTACCAAACGCAATGCGCTCGGGTCCAGCTTGGGACGCCAGTCGATCAATTTCCGGTCCGCCCGGATAACCCAACCCGAGCATTTTAGCAGCTTTATCGTAGGCTTCGCCCACGGCGTCGTCCAGTGTTTCGCCCAGCACCACCAGTTCCATCGGGCCGTTCACGCGAAGCAGTTGGGTGTGTCCGCCGCTCACCGTGGCACATAAAAATGGAAAATCAGGTCCAGAATTCTCGTTGGAAGGGTTGAGGAAATGGGCGAGAACGTGGGCACGCATGTGGTGCGCGTGGTACAAGGGGATCGCTAAGGCAAGGGCCACGGATTTTGCAAACGAATGCCCAACGAGTAAGGAACCCAGCAATCCAGGACCCTGCGTGCAGACTACGGCATCCAAGTCTTGCAACCGAACTCCAGCTTCGTCCAACGCAGCCTGCACCACCGGCCACAGGGAAGTTTGGTGGGCGCGGGAGGCCAATTCCGGGACTACACCGCCAAATTCAGCATGCTGCAACTGCCCGGCCACGCGGTTACTCAACACCGTCAAACCGCGCAATACCGCGGCGCCGGTATCGTCGCAGCTCGTTTCCAGAGCCAAGAGCAGCGGCACGGTGTTTGCCATGTCGCAAAGGTACGCAGCGCCACCACGTGAACCGGGAATCTAGGCGTAATTTTAACCCGTGAAATCCGCCCCAAAAACGACTGTTCCAGGCAAACGACGCCTGCGCCGATGGCTGCTGGCAGTGAGCGGGATTTTCCTACTGTTTTTTGGTGTTTTGCTCCTTCCTCCCGTGCAAACCGCGCTGGCCAAACGTTTGTGGAAGTTGGTTCGCGTGCAATCGGGATTGAATGTGGTGGCTCAATCGGTTCAGTGGCAGTGGCCTTTGGGATTGTCCCTGCACCACGCAGTGCTTCGCGATTCTTCCGATCGCCCCTTGGTGCACCTGGCGGAAGTCAACTTGCGCGGGCCTTGGTTTGCTCCGGGCCTTGGTTTTTCTGCGGCTTCACTGCAAATCAAGGGGGGGACGGTGCTGTTGGAACGACCCCGCAAAGATTCAACCTTTACCTTGCTCAGCGCCTTGGCTCCGCTGCTGGAAGGACCGCCTGCTCCCCAACCCACACCTTGGAAGATCAGCAAATTGGAGCTGCGGAATGTTCAAATTCTGCTGCGGGACCAGCACCAACGGTGGGGTTCGCAAGATCTTCGTTTGAATCGATTGTTGGTGCATCAACTGGGTGGGGATCCGGAAGGAGTACTTCGCGCGAACCTAAAAGAATTGGCGGCATCCAGCCAGGACCGAACCGTTGCCCTCCGTTTGGTAGCTCAATTAACTTCCCGTCCCAATGGAGCGTGGTCGGTGCAATCGCTGGACCTCCACGCAACCGGACTCACCGCAAGCGGTGCGGTTTCGGGAAAGGGAATGGACACCTTGAACGGCGAATGGAAGGTTCGCGGCGAGGTGGCCTCCCTGCTTCGGTGGCCCCGTTGGCTGGGAATGCAAACGGACACTTTGCCCAACACGGGTGTGATGGAAACCTCCGGCGTCTTGGCCAAACGAGGCGCTCAGTTGGCGTGGAAGGACGTCCGCGTAGAGGCACCAGGTATTTCGCTAAATACTTCAGGATCTGGAAATTACAAGACGGAGTTGCTGCGAACCAAGAATACCAAAATACAGTTCAACACCAGTACACTGCTAAACGCTTGGCCCCAATCGTTTTTTGCTTCGGTCCGGGAACAAATCCAACCGCAGTGGGTGGGCGTGGTACGCACCAAAGCAGGCGTCACCAAGCGATCCGGTTGGGTCCAGTCTGAGGTACGGTTGCAAAGCGGTGAATTCGCTCGGTTGAACGCGAATTGGACCGGCTCCTTAACGAAAAAAGAAGAACTTCCGTACCGCGCAGAATGGGCTGTATCCGTTCCAGAAGGTTCGGTTTTGTTTCCGGATTCTCTGGAGGTGGGGCCCGTTTTGGCACAGGGTACCCTCAACGGGGTGGGCTACAATCCGGAGACGTGGAACGCCAGCGGTGCCCTATCGGTTGAGGTAGCGCGTTTTGGTGGGTATCGGGCCGACGGTCTTCGCGCGCGGTTTGATTTGGAACCGCATTTGCTTTCTGCCGGATGGAATTGGAACAATTCGGCCGTTCAAGCCCACGGTGCACACGAATTCAGTTTTCCGGACTCCGCGCATTGGGAACACCGCGGAGAATTCACTTCGGTGCAGTTGGATTTGCGTTCTGCCGGGCTGGCATCCGCGCCCGAAGGACGCGTTTCCGGCAAGTGGAGTTATTCGTTTGCAGCAGAAAACGCGAATAAGGAACTGGAATTCAAGCAAATGGGTGCCAATTGGCGCAATGCGCAAGGCGGACATCCGCTGGGCGCTTTAACCGCAACCGGTTCGTGGAACGAGGATCGGGCATCGTTGACCGTGCGCGGCGACGCCTTGGATCTGGATGCAACTGCCGTTGGTAATCCATCGGAGGTCTTGGGTTGGTGGGCCGGGCCCTGGGAAGAACGATTGGCGGGCCAAACGCCCAAAACAGCAAATGCTGCAGGAGCTTCCGGGAACCTGCGGGTCCTTTTGAAAAACACGGATTCTTGGATGGATTTGGTGGACACGAGTGCCCGTTGCGCCAGCGGTACGCTTGCGCAGTGGTCGCTGCGGTCCAACGGCGAAAGCTCGTGGGAAGTAGTTGCTCCCCGTGCGCAATCGCAAGGATTCCGGGTGTACGGAGTTCGTATCTCAGGATCGACGTCGCGCGGAAGTGCCCTGGCTCGGGTAGAAGTTGATTCCCTTTCCGGATACGCGTCTTACTCATTGGTGCGTTGGGTTGCCTCCAACGGAACCGGCACCTTGGAGTGGTCCGTGAAAGGCCCTGCTGCCTCTGGATTGGCTTTTTCAGGCAGCAGCAAGGCGACCTACCAAACGGATGGAAGGTGGCTGGGTCTTTGGGGCGACGGTTCCCTGCGCATTCCGGGCGATGTGCTTCAAACTACCGCCGGCGCCACCTGGTCCACCGGGCCTAGAGGTTGGGAATCGGATCCCGTGCGCTGGGCGGGCGAGCGGGGTGGGGTTTGGTTTGGCGGTGCCTTATCTGCGGCACCGGATGCTCAGTTTCAACTGGGTGTGGAAGGCTTGCCTCTGTCCCTCGTAAAGCCGTGGCTGGACAGCGCCAACACCCAAC
>CANHXZ010000141.1 GCA_947464785.1 Flavobacteriales bacterium
AATCATCGATTTCACCTACGCTTCCAAGCGTTTTGTTCCCCACTTCCACATTCCGCTCCAAAGCGGCAACAACGAAGTGCTCGGCAAAATGAAGCGTCGGTACCGGCGCGAATTGTACCAAGAACGGGTGGCGCGGATTTTAGCGACCCGCCCGGACGCCTGCATTGGCGTGGACGTCATTGTAGGCTTCCCAGGCGAAACGGAAGAGCATTTCCTGGACACCTACCGATTTTTGGAACAACTCCCCATCGGTTACCTCCACGTGTTCACGTATTCGGAGCGAGCCAATACCGAGGCGGTGGAACTTCCCGGAGCGGTGCCGGTGGCCGAACGCAAGGCCCGCAACCACCGACTGCGCTTGTTGAGTGCCATCAAGCAACGCGAATTTGCCGTGCGCCACGAAGGCTCCCTCCGGCGCGTTTTGTGGGAAACGGAAGACCGCGACGGGCGCCTGTTGGGCTACACGGAAAACTACCTCAGGTTGAGCCGTCCCTTTGACCCCACTCGCGCCAATACCGTGGAGCACGTTGTGGTAGGTTCGCTCCAACCCGACGGAACCCAAGAAGCCCTAAACCCATGATGGACGCTGCCTTTGCCCAAGCGCTCGAAAACGCCATCCGTCCGGTTGGACGCTACATTGCCAACGAACGCAAGGGATTTTCCACGTCTGCCGTGGAAACCAAGTCCTTGAATGCTTTGGTGAGTTACGTGGACCAAGAAGCGGAAAAACAACTGGTGGAAGCGTTGCACGGGCTGTTGCCGGAGGCCGGATTCATCGCAGAAGAAGGCAGTGGCGCTCCTTCCCCAGACGGTTCGTGGGACTGGGTGGTGGATCCGCTGGACGGCACCACCAATTTCATCCACGGAATTCCCACCTACGCCGTGAGCGTGGGCCTCCTGAACTATAACACTTTGGTGGCGGCGGCCGTGTACGAGCTGGGGCAAGACGAATACTTTGCCGCGGAGTTGGGGCGCGGCGCACGCTGCAACGGTAACCCCATCCGCGTATCGCCCACCCAAAACCTGAAGGAGAGTCTGGTGGCTACCGGCTTCCCCTACTACGATTTTAGCGAAATGACCGCGTACAACGACACCCTGCACGCTTGCTTTCGCCAAACCCGCGGGGTTCGGCGGTTGGGCAGTGCAGCTACCGATTTGGCCTATGTGGCCTGCGGCCGGTTTGAAGCATTTTTTGAACACGGATTATCTCCTTGGGACGTGGCCGCCGGCATTTTGCTGGTGCGCGAAGCAGGCGGCTGGGCGGGCTCCTTTGGTTCCCACACCCCGGACGACCGCACCTTGGTGCACCACCGCGAACTCGTGGCGGGCAACGTCGGCGCCGGGCAAGCGCTGCACCAGTTGGTTCAACACCATTTTCAACGTCCATGAATTTTGTCCCCACTCCCCTCCCCGACGTCTACGAAGTGCACCCCCGAGTGTTCGCAGACGAACGCGGTTACTTTTTTGAATCCTACAACCAACAGGCGTGGGAGGCGGCCGGAATCCAGGCCCACTTCGTTCAAGACAACGAGAGCCAAAGCGCTCGAGGTGTTTTGCGCGGTCTGCATTTTCAGAAACCGCCCCGTGCCCAGGGCAAGTACGTAACGGTCGGCGCGGGCGCCGTGTACGACGTGGCCGTTGATTTGCGTCCCCACTCGCCCACCTACGGCCAACACTTTGGGGTGGTTTTGACGGCATCGGCCAAAAACGGCTTGTGGATTCCGCCCGGCTTTGCGCACGGATTTCTCACCCTGGAAGACAACACCGTATTTCGGTACAAGTGCACGGACACCTACGCCCCAGAAACCGAAGGATGCCTGGCTTGGAACGACCCCAGCGTTGGGATTGACTGGGCCGGCATTTGGAACCAGTACGTGGGACCGAACGGGGCCGAATTCGCCCCTCAACTGAGCCAAAAAGACCAACAAGGAACCCTTTGGACGGATTTTACTTCGCCCTTCGCATGAGCGCTAAAGCTGCCCCCAAAAAGTCCGCCCTCCCGGAAACGGAGACGGAAGAGGAATTCATCCGCATTTACGGCGCACGGGAACACAACCTGCACAACCTAACGCTGTCCATTCCGCGCGAAAAGTTGGTGGTCATCACCGGCTTGAGCGGCAGCGGCAAATCCTCCCTGGCGTTTGACACCCTGCACGCGGAAGGCCAGCGTCGGTACATGGAAACCTTTTCCGCCTACGCCCGGCAATTCATGGGCAATTTGGAACGGCCCGACGTGGACGCCATCGAAGGATTGAGCCCCGTCATTGCCATTGAGCAAAAGACCACGAGCCGCAACCCCCGCTCCACGGTGGGCACCGTTACCGAAGTGTACGACTTCCTGCGCTTGCTCTACGCCCGCGCCTCCACGGCCTATTCCCAGGCGACGGGAGAAGCCATGGTGAGCTACACGGATGCGGAAATCTTGGATCGCGTGTTGGAGACGCAAAACGGCGAAACCGTAGCGGTTCTGGCGCCCGTTGTGCGGTCCCGGAAGGGCCACTACCGCGAGTTGTTTGAAAACATGGCCAAGCAAGGATTTCTGCGGGCCCGCGTCAACGGCGTTTTGGTGGAGATTACCCGCGGCATGAAGTTGGACCGCTACAAAACCCACGACATCGAGGTAGTCATCGACCGTTTGGTAGTGGAGTCGGACAAACCGGACCGCTTGCGCCAAGCACTGCAATTGGGTTTGAAACACGGCAAAGGCTCCGTGGGTATTCTGCACTTGGCCAGCAACAAGTTGATTCCCTACAGCCGGCACCTCATGTGCCCCACATCTGGCGAAGCTGCCCCGGAACCGGAACCCAATACCTTTTCGTTCAATTCTCCCAAAGGTGCCTGCCCGCGCTGCAACGGCTTGGGCGAGGTGCGCGAGGTGGATTTGGACCGACTGGTCCCCAACCCCAAAAAATCCATCAAGGAGGGTGCCCTTGCGCCGCTCGCCGAGCAAAAGAAATCCTGGATCCACCAACAATTGGAGTGGATTGGCTTGCGTTTTGGCTTTGACCTGAATACCCCGTGGGAGGACCTTCCGGAAGTCGGCCGCGACGCCATTTTGTACGGCATCCAAGAGACCTTTGAAGTGCCCAACAAAGCCGTGGGCGTCACTCGTCGATTAAAAATAGACTACGAGGGCATCATTCCCTTCCTGAACACCATGGCCACTACCGAAGGGAACCGTTCCCTGCAACGGTGGGCTGAAGAGTATTTGGTGGACCGGACTTGCCCCAGCTGCTCCGGCCTTCGGCTCCGCACGGAGGCCCTGCAATTTAAGGTTGCGGGCAAAACCATTGCGGAACTGGCCAACTGGGACCTGGCTTCCTTGGCGCATTGGCTGGACACCGCCGAAGCAGAGCTTCCGTCGGCCCAGCAAAAAGTGGGCGCTGAAATCTTCAAGGAGCTCCGCACGCGCATTGGATTTTTGAACAACGTGGGACTGACCTATTTGGCGCTGAACCGGCCGGCGCGCAGTCTGTCCGGAGGCGAGGCGCAGCGCATTCGTTTGGCCACCCAGATTGGGTCTCAATTGATGAACGTTCTGTACATTTTGGACGAGCCGAGCATTGGATTGCACCAGCGGGACAACCAGCGGTTGATCGAAAGTTTGCAGCAACTGCGGGACGTGGGCAACACCGTTTTGGTGGTGGAGCACGACCTGGAGACCATGAAGGCCGCGGACCACATCATCGACATGGGCCCGCGGGCGGGCATCCACGGCGGTCGCATTGTGGCCCAAGGAACCTTTGAGGAAGTGGCCGCAGCCCCCACCCTTACCGGCGCTTTTTTGCGCGGCGAAACGCACCTCCCCCTACCGTTGGTGCGTCGGCCCGGAAACGGAACGGAATTGGTTTTGGAAGGGGCCACGGGCAACAACCTGCACGACGTCACCCTGCGCATCCCGCTGGGAACTTGGACCGCCATCACCGGGGTTTCCGGCAGCGGAAAATCAACC
>CANHXZ010000142.1 GCA_947464785.1 Flavobacteriales bacterium
ATCAATACCCAAAAAAGCTCACTCCACGAAAATGCCTCCAAAGAAAAAAGCCAGAAATGAAATACAAAAAGACCCATTGCCGTGAAGGTCAGAAATTTTGACGGCCCCAGGGTGGGCAAGTCAACGGATAAACCCTCCTCAACCGCTCTTGCCACCAAGGTTTGAAGCAAAAACGGACGAACATAGGCCAGCAAAACAAGAGCGGATGTGTGCAATCCTCCGGAATTCTCAAAGAAATCCATGACCGACCCCAGCCCAAAGGCAACAACCAGGCTAAGAGCTCGGTTCCATTTCAAGGGCCACAACAAAACCAGTATGGGGTAGTAGTAGGGGTTCAAATAACCCAAAAGCTGCACATTCTCCAACAACAGCAGTTGAAAGGCCATCACCAGGAACAAGCTTAATGTATACAGTACAGCAGTTCTCATGGCGCGTCCGGTTCAGCATGTACCTCCAAGGCACGTCGTTCCTTCTTGTATAAGTTCTCCACAACGTACACCGTTTGTAACGCAGCGAAGTCAACAGAAAGTGCTACATCCAAAACATAGCTTTGGCTGGAAGGATCCAAGGAAAACGACTTGACCTGTCCAATTTTGATGCCGCTGGGAAACAAGCCACTCCGCGTGTCGGTAAGTACCCAATCTCCTTTTTTGACATTGGCTTGGCGAGCTACGTCTACCATAGTGGCAATTCGATGATTTCCACCCTCCCACAATACGGAACCAAAGTGTTTTGTTCGCGCCATCGAACCGCTCAACCGAGTGCGACGATGGAGAATAGGAATGATCGTTGCATAATGTTTGGAGACTTCGTGAACCACTCCAACCACCCCACGTGGCGACAGTACACCTTGTCCGGGGCGAACGCCGTGGTTGTATCCCCGGTTGATGGTTAGGTAATTGCTGCGCTTGTGAAAGGAAGCGTTGATCACTTCCGCTTCTTGGAACGTGTAGGACTGCAGCGAGTCTTGTACCGCACCCTTCCGGATGGTTTCGTCCATTCGTGATTCAGACAACCGAGCACGCAATGCGGCATTTTCACTGGCCAAATCACGGTTTATTTCCCGTAAACGCGTGTAATTTTCGGCGTCCGTATAGATCTTTTGAACAGAAGCCGCTGCATTTTGAGCCGTATTCCAAGCATAGGACTGGTGGTACGGCCGCACTCGAAAGGCCGCCGTGAGTGCCCATACCTGCGCGATTAGGAACAGGAGAAACAAGTGGTAACGGACCAGAAACCGGAAGAGGTTCCGCATGCGATCAGCGCATCAAAAGTGTCTTGTACTTCTCAATGTTCTTCAACGCAATTCCGGTTCCGCGAACCACAGCGCGCAGTGGGTCTTCCGCAACGTACACCGGCAAATCTGTTTTCATGGAAATGCGCTGATCCAAACCGCGGAGCAGAGAACCGCCAC
This sequence comes from Flavobacteriales bacterium, assembly GCA_947464785.1. Lineage (GTDB taxonomy): Bacteria > Bacteroidota > Bacteroidia > Flavobacteriales > Schleiferiaceae > CAMDTE01. Next base: position 1,415 of record CANHXZ010000142.1, read on the forward strand.
CCGCCATATAGATCCCGGAATTGTAAATATCCGCCGACAACTCGGGTGGAGTGTTGGCCAAGGCTTTCATGACCGAATCCTCAATGCGCAAAATGGATTTGTCCAAGGCACGTGCCACTTCGCGGTAGGAAATGGTGATGGATTTGGGTTTTCCGGAAAGTAAATCGCGTCCCTGAACGGCCATATCCTCAGGACCGTCGGGCAAAGATTCAATGGCAGAACCGATTTGAATCTTGATTTGCTCCGCCATTCGTTCGCCGATGGAGAGGTTGTGCTGCGTCCGCATGTAGTAAACAATGTCGTTGGTGAAAACGTCACCAGCAACCTTGATGCTCTCATCGCAAACAATACCACCCAACGCCAAGACCGCGATTTCTGTGGTACCTCCGCCAATGTCAATGATCATATTGCCTTTGGGTTCCAGCACGTCCACGCCAATACCAATGGCTGCTGCCATGGGTTCGTGAATGAGGTAAACCTCCTTGGCGTTTGCGTGTTCCGCGCTGTCTTTAACCGCCCGTTTCTCCACCTCGGTAATTCCGCTGGGGATGCAGATGACCATGCGCAGCGACGGCGCAAACAATCGCCCCGTCAAACCCGGGATGCTTTTGATCAATTCCCGAATCATGTGCTCGGAAGCAACAAAATCGGCAATGACACCGTCTTTCAACGGGCGAATCGTTCGGATGTTGTCGTGTGTTTTACCGTGCATCTGCATGGCCGTTTCGCCGACCGCAAGAAATGCACCCGTCGTCCGGTCCAACGCAACGATGGAAGGAGCGTCAACCACCACCTTGTCGTTGTGAATAATCAGCGTGTTGGCCGTTCCCAGGTCAATCGCAATGTCGTACGTCAAAAAGTCAAAAAGGCCCATTCCCGTTTAGGTATCAATGCTTGAAGTGGCGAATTCCGGTGAAAACCATGGACATCCCGTGCGCGTTGCAGTAGTCGATGCTCAGGTTGTCTTTTACCGATCCCCCCGGTTGAACGACTGCTGTAATGCCTGCCAAATGCGCTAGTTCCACACAATCCGGGAAGGGGAAAAAGGCATCGGAAGCCAGAACTGCTCCGTTCAAGTCAAAGTTAAACGTTTTCGCCTTATGAATCGCTTGTTCAAGGGCATCCACGCGTGAAGTTTGTCCGGTTCCGCTGCCGAGCAGTTGACCGTCTTTCACCAGGACAATCGTATTGCTCTTGGTGTGCTTGCAAATGGCGGAGGCCACTACCAAATCCCGAAGCTCCGACGCCGACGGGGAGGTGTTGGTGGCGGTTTGAAAATCGTTGATGGAATCCGAATGGGTGTCCCGCTCTTCCACCAAAAAACCGTTCAGCGCGGAGCGCACCATTTGACCCGGCAACGGCTGAGGTTTCCAGCGAAGGAGGATGCGGTTTTTCTTTTGCTGCAACAAAGCCAATGCGTCTTCCGAGAAATCTGGAGCAATTGCTACCTCAAAGAATAAGTCATTTACGGACTCTGCCGTTTGAACGTCCAAGGGCGTGTTGAAGATGAGTACCCCGCCGAAAGCAGATACCGGATCTCCAGCCAAAGCGGCATCCCATGCCGCACGCTGCGAGGAACGCTGTGCAACGCCACACGCATTGTTGTGTTTTATGATGGCGACAGCGGGCTCCTTTTCAAATTCACCCATGAGTTGAACTGCCGCATCAACGTCCAGCAAGTTGTTGTAACTCAATTCCTTGCCGTGAAGTTGTTCCAAAAGGGCGCTCAAGTCTCCGTGAAAGGAGCCTTTTTGGTGCGGGTTCTCTCCGTAACGCAAAGACCGGCCTTCGCTGAGCAACGCAGAGGTATCCAGAGATCCGCCGGACACCCAATTTCCAATTGCTCCGTCGTACCGGTGGGTAACGGAAAAGGCCCGTGCAGCGAATTTTTGGCGCAGTTCAAAGGTTGTTTGAACTCCATTCGTCTCCACCCAGTTCAGTGCATCCGCATAGGCTCCACGTTCGGGGATAATCCAAACATCCCGGAAGTTTTTGGCTGCGGCACGAATCAGTGAAATTCCGCCAATGTCAATCTTCTCAATGATTTCGTCGTGCGTTCCCCCGGCGGCTACTGTTTCGCTGAACGGATACAAATCCACGATGACAATATCAATGGAGGCCAAGGCGTGCCGCTCCATAGAAGCGCGGTGCGAAGCGTCGTCCCGACGGTACAAAATGCCGCCAAAAACTGCCGGATGCAAGGTTTTTACCCGACCGTCCAGAATTTCCGGGAATCCGGTCAACGACTCAACGGACGAAACAGGCAAGCCTAGTGACTCAATGAATGCATACGTGCCGCCTGTGGATAAGAATGTAACCCCTTGATTATGAAGTGCAATAAGCAGTGGTTCAAGACCTTCTTTTGAAAAAACGGACACCAAAGCGCGCATTGGGGCAGGGGTAGGCATACAGGGCATTTAAATGGAGGTGCAAAGGTACGAAATCATGGCACAGACTTTGTATCTTGGCGCTTGACATGATGCGTATTCGTTCGTTTATTG
>CANHXZ010000143.1 GCA_947464785.1 Flavobacteriales bacterium
CTCACTCGAGCGATCTTCGCTCGGCCCTTACGATCAACAATTAGGATTATGTCCGACAAACCCGGTGGTGCCTTTCACGAGAAAAAGGATAAAAACAAGAAAACCCACAACATAGGAGGGGGACAAAAGCTCAAGATGAACAAAGCGTTGAAGCACAAGAAGCCAATTTCTAGAGGTTCAAAGAAGAAGTAAATAGGCTCCTCGTTTGCGTTTTGTAGTGATTCAGGGATGCTTTAGGCGCGGATCGGCTACTATCCTCAAAGTAATCGCTGTTCACGTCTGAAAATGAAAAACCCGAGCACGTAGCTCGGGTTTTCCATTTGAGTAGCGAGAGGGGGGATCGAACCCCCGACCTCAGGGTTATGAATCCTGCGCTCTAACCATCTGAGCTACCTCGCCGAATCAGGGCGCAAAAATACATACCTTCACGGACACCCACAACTGAATTCATGAAACTTCAGCACGCTCGTTTTGCATTACTTGCACTGCTGGTGGTCTTTGGAAGCGCTACGTACCGCAATCAACTGGACTGGGGGGACGATTGGGCCCAGTACTTGGATCAGGCCAAGTGGCTTGTAAATAGTGACTTTAAGGCCCCGGTTCATTTTTTTGTTTATCAACATACGTCGGCCCTTTACGCGCCTCCCTACTATCCGTGGGGATGGCCGCTGCTGTTGGCGTTGACCGCGAAACTCCCGCCCGCAGTAGTTTTGACCTGCCTTTGGGCAGGGTTTTCCATGGTGCTCTTTGAGGTTTATCGGCTAAAAACAAAGAATGTAGGTACGGCATTGGCCTGGGCATTGGTGTGGGCGGTATCTCCCTGGATGCTCCGGTTCAAATGGGAGTGGTTGTCTGATTTGCCCTTTGCATTGTGCACAACGGCCTTGATTTTCTTGTTGCTGCGTCCAAAACCATCCAAGGGTACCTTGTTGCTGATCGGCCTCCTGACCGCTGCTTCTATAGCCTTTCGTCCCTTGGGTTGGGCACTGGTCTTGGCCGCAGGGATTGTTGGCCTGGGTCAATGGGTGCGGAATCGACGCATAGCCCAATCCATAGGCGCTGTGTTGGTGGGCGGGGGGGTGGCCGATTTACTCCTTTCCATCTTGCCGCACGTCTCCGGTCACTTTAAGGCCGTGTACGGCCCACCGTGGTTGATTTCCGGGGTGTTGGACCGACTTGTTCACTACTTTGGATCGTGGAGGTATGCTTGGAGCCCGGTGCATTCCTGGTTCCCCCATTGGGGCTTGTGGATGGGAACGTTGGCCGTCTTGACGGTTGTGGCCGCGTGGACCTACGCGTTATTGGCCCAAAAACGAGACGACTCCGCTTCCGAAACCGCCGCCATCCCAATTTTCTTTGCCGCGGTGTACGCCGTTGCAGTTATTCTGTTCCCGGTTCAATCCCAAGGTTTTCGGTACCTGCTGCCGCTCGTGCCCTGGCTATTTCCACGCATTCTTCCCGTAAAGTATTCGCTTGGTTTGGCCCTGTTGGTGTTGTTTTCCTACCTCCCTGCATGGGCTAGGATTGCCGGTGAATGCCAGACGCCCAATGAGCTGGTGCCGGGTCCACACACCGCATCGGCGCGCGAACTGCTGACCGAAATCAAAAGTAGGGTTCCGCCACAAGACACCTTGCACGGCACACGGCCACGAGCACTGGCACACCTCACGAACCGATGGAGCCTATATTCTTTGTCCAGCAATGCAGAAGCAAAATCTCGGAGCGGGCAGCATTGGTGGGTAACGTCCACGCACTGGCCCGCTATGGATGTACCGACTGATGCAAAGCTTGTGTGGTCCAATGGCGAATTTGCACTTTTTTGCTCGATGGCACCAAAGTATACAATTGTGCATTAAATTGCAGTCAATGGCCGACAAAGTCAAAATAGAAATGGAGTATCCGGTGCGTTCATCGCCCCATATGTTGTACAATTTCCTGTCCAACCCCTCCGGTTTGGCTGAATGGTTTTGCGACGACGTGGAATCGCGTGGCGATCGGTACGTTTTCAAGTGGGGAGACACCGAAGAGGTGGCCCATTTGGTGCGCAAACGCCAAGACACCTTTGTTCAATACAAATGGGAAGAGGACTCCAGTTCCAATAAATTTTCGTTTGAGTTCCGCATTGTGGTGGACGACATAACGTTGGATGCCACGTTGGTGGTAACGGATTACGTCGACGAAAACGATGAAAACGAAATGCGCTTGCTTTGGAACAGCCAGGTACACAACTTGCTCCACACCATCGGCGCCTAACGGTTCTAGCCGTTTTAGGTGCATTGGCGGGGTTGGTATCCTTGTTCTTGGGAAACCGTACGCACTATTTTAATTTTTTCAACCCCCTACTTCGGCACCTTCCGGACGGTGTTTGGAAAATTGCATCGTCGTCCGCGGAAGGTTGGGCGGTAGGGATCATGACTTTATGGGCACTTTTGGAACGTCGGGGCCTGCGTTGGTGGGCAGGTTGGGGGTTGGCCGTTGTGGCCGGTTCCGTGCTTCCAGGTTTGATCAAACGCACCTGGTTTTCGTCCTTCCCCCGTCCGTTGGAGTTGTACAAGGGCACTCTTTTGCCCATACCGGGGGTGGAACCCGCCTACTGGTTTTCGTTTCCTTCGGGGCACACTACGGCGGCTGCGGCCCTGGCTTTTTTCTGGGCCTGGACCCATCCGCGGCCAGCGGTGTCTGCATTGGTCTTCCTGTGGGCACTTCTGGTTGGCTTTAGCCGAATAGCTTTGCATATGCACTGGTGGATCGACGTCGTTGGGGGATGGTGCCTGGGTGCGGCACTTGCAGCCTTAGCGCTCCGCGCTTCCCAAATCGATTTTGTATCTTTGCGACGCTCAAAAAAAAGAAGTTAATACGGTTTTGAACATGAAGCTATTGGAAGGAAAAGTGGCCCTGATCACCGGAGCCGCCAAAGGAATCGGTCGCGGTATCGCGTTGGAATTTGCCAAGCACGGTGCCGACGTGGCTTTTACTTATTTGTCGTCTGTGGAACAAGGTCTTGCGTTGGAAGCCGAGCTTTCTGCTTTTGGGGTTCGTGCCAAGGGTTTTCGTTCGGACGCGTCCAAGTCGGATCAAGCGGAGCAGCTCATTGCCGACGTGGTGGAAGCATTTGGGCGCATCGATGCCGTCGTCAACAACGCGGGCATCACCAAAGACAATTTACTGATGCGGATGTCCGAAGACGATTTCAATCGGGTCATCCAAGTCAATTTGAATTCCGTGTTCAATTTGACCAAGAGTGTGCAGCGCGTGATGCTCAAACAACGCAGCGGAAGCATCATCAACATGGCTTCCGTGGTGGGTGTGAAAGGAAATGCGGGGCAATCGAATTACGCAGCTTCTAAGGCCGGCATTATTGGGTTCACCAAATCCATCGCATTGGAATTGGGTTCGCGCAACATACGCAGCAACGCCATTGCCCCCGGATTCATTGAGACCGAAATGACCGCTGTTTTGGACGAGAAAACCGTACAGGGCTGGCGCGATGGCATTCCGTTGAAGCGCGGCGGACAGCCCGAAGACGTAGCCAATGCGTGCGTGTTTTTAGCCAGTGACCTGAGCAGCTACATCACAGGACAAGTACTGAACGTCGACGGCGGCTTATTGACCTGATGGGAATACTTCTGGCGGCGGCGATCCTGATTGCTGCAGGTGGAACCTTATTTACCTACCGGGGCGGCCCCAAAAAACGTTCCGCCTACGCACTGTACCTGTTGCGCTTTGCGTGGATGTTGGGCCTTCTTTTATTGGCCGTAAACCCCACGTGCACCAGAACCGAAACACATGCAGAGAAGCCTCTGCTTTTGGTTGCGAACGACGTCAGCGGTTCCTTCAAGTCCTTTCAACAATCGGTGCCAAAATC
>CANHXZ010000144.1 GCA_947464785.1 Flavobacteriales bacterium
ACCTCTACTGGCTGCGTCGCGTATACGACTACGACTACTACCCCGAGATTTACACTTCTGCTTTGCCAGACACCCTGGTGTGGCGCAACAAATTGGGCTACAACGAGACCTACGTAGAAAACTACTTGCGCCACCCGGCCTACAACTACTACCCTGTGGTTGGTGTCAATTGGTTGCAATCCATGCGTTACTGCTCTTGGCGTACGGACCGCGTGAACGAACAGATTTTGATCGACAAGGGCGTACTGCGCACGATGTACGACCAAAAGGACGACCAAAACTTCAATACCGAAACCTATTTGTACAAGCCAAACGAATACACGGCTCAGAACAAAAAAGGATTGAAAGATTTGAACCCGAACAGCGGCTACGGTAAAGAAGGTCGTCCGGTGCGCATCGAAGATGGTGTTCTGCTTCCAAAATACCGCCTCCCAACAGAAGCGGAATGGGAATTTGCTGCCTATGCTGAAGTGGGTAACCGCGTGTACAACCGCACGATTGACCGCAACAAGTTCACTTGGAACGGTTCCAACGTGCGCAACGGCGAGAAAAAAGAGCGGGGCGACCTGTTGGCGAACTACAAGCGCGGACGTGGCGACAACATGGGTACGGCAGGTTTCTTGAACGACCAAGCCAACATCACCATGCAGGTGCGTTTCTACCCGCCCAACGACTACGGTTTGTACGACATGGCCGGCAACGTGTCCGAGTGGGTTTTGGACGTGTACCGTCCGTTGAGCGGCAACGACATGTCGGACCACCGTCCGTTCCGCGGAAACGAGTTCCAGCAGTTTGACAACGACTACCAAGGTTTGGGCGAATTGTCCGTCTTGACCGAGCCGCAGTACGACAAGGATTCCAATGTGGTTCGCTTGCCCGGTCAGCTGCCTTCCAAGGCCGTGACCGCAGAACAGAACCTGAAGCGTCGCAACTACCAGCAGTCCGACTACCGCGACTACTTGGACGGTGATGTGGAGTCTTCCATTTACTACGAAAAAGGATTGGCCGAAGGCGAGCCTGCGATGTACGCTTACGGTGCTACAACCATGATTGGCAACCACACCCGCGTCTACAAGGGCGGTTCTTGGAAAGATCGCGCCTACTGGTTGAGCCCAGGAACGCGTCGCTACTTGGAGCAGGACCAAGCCACGGACGACATTGGTTTCCGTTGCGCTATGGACCGCGTTGGCTTCCAAAACGTATCCAGCAAGCGCACCAAGCGCTCCAAAGAAGTGAAGCGCACCACGTTCCGTCGCTACCGCATGTAATGGACCACGTTCTCTAGAAAAAAAGCCACCCTCGGGTGGCTTTTTTTGTGAACCTTTTGCACCTTTGTCCCATGACCACTCCCGACCTCCATTCTCTCTTTCTAAAGTCCACTGGGGTTCAAACCGATACCCGTGCCCTGCTAACGGGCCAACTGTATTTCGCCCTGCGCGGAGATCGTTTTGACGGCCACGACTACGCGGAGGTCGCCTTGGCACAAGGTGCTCTTGCCGCTGTGGTGGATCGGGAAGATTGGTCGGGTCAAAGCGGCTACATCGTTGTGCCCAACGTCTTAACCGCTTTGCAGGATTTGGCGCGCCACCACCGGATTACTTGGGGCAAACGCGTGGTAGGGCTTACCGGAAGCAATGGAAAAACTACCGCCAAAGAACTCTTCGCCCGCGTGGCTTCAAGGAAGTACATGGTGCTGGCCACCGTCGGGAATTTGAACAACCACATTGGCGTACCCCTCACCCTGCTGCAATTGAAACCCGAACACGAGTTGGCCGTGGTGGAAATGGGGGCCAACCACCAACGCGAAATTTACGCGCTTGCCGGTATGTGCCTCCCCAACTTGGGCTACATCACCAACTACGGCAAAGCACATTTGGAGGGATTTGGCGGCGTTGAAGGAGTGATCAAGGGAAAATCGGAGCTGTACGACCGTCTGCGCGAATGGAACGGAACGGCACTCGTGAACACCAACGACGCCGAGCAAATGCGTCGCACGGAAGGCCTGGAGCGTTGGACGTTTGGCACCGATTCCCACGCCAAAACCTCGTACACAATCCTTCCCTCGGACGAACAAGGTTTTGCCCAAATTGAGTGTTCTGGAATCCAGGTTGAAACGCATTTGACCGGGGCCTTTCAAGCCACCAACATCGCTGCGGCCATGGCCTTGGCCGATTGGTTGGAAATCAATGCAGAGGAGGCCGCGTTGGCCATCAAAAGCTACGTGCCCAACAACAACCGGGCGGAGTGGCGCTCCACAGACCGCAATCGGGTCTTGCTCGATGCCTACAACGCCAATCCCAGCAGCACGTTGGCTTCCTTACAAGCATTTGCTCAATTACCAAATGCCGAGAATCCGTTGGTGGTGCTGGGCGACATGTTTGAATTGGGGGAATGGGCTGCCGCAGAACACCAAGCCATCTTGGATTGGGTACATACCAACGCTCCGCATTGGTCGTTTTGGACGGTAGGGCCGCTGTACGCAGCCTGTCCCAGGCCGGCACAACATTCCTTCGACACCACCGAAGAGGCCCTGAACGAGCTCAAAAGGATTTCCCCAACGGGAGCCACCGTCTTGATCAAGGGATCGCGCGGAATGGCGTTGGAGCAATTACTGCCTGCGCTTTAACGCACCGTGGCCTTTAGCGAGAAAAGGTACTGGGTTAAAAGGTAACCCGATAACCGGCGGACAACCCCAAGCGGAAAGGCAATTCTTCGTCGCGCGAGGGGCTGTTGTACAACGGAGCAAAACCCAAATCCAAAACGGCGCCCAAGACCAGTCGTCCGGACGTACCGGTCGCTCGGCTGCCCTGCAGCAGGATGCCGCCGGACCAAAAACGTTGGGTTGCTTGTTCCGTCCAGTCGTTGGCTCCGGCTTGGAACTTGCGCAAAACGTTCACCGACGTGGACGGCCACACCTCCAAGTTCCAGTTTTCGCTGACTTCGGAGATGAATCCGGCCCGCAAAGGAAACGTGGTGTAATCGCCCCGGTATACCAAGGGTTCTACCGACAGCATCGGGGAAAATTTAGCCACATACCCCCAGCGATTGGTTTCTACCCCAACGCCAACGTGCAAGGCACCGCGCAGGGCCAGAGCACCAAAGACGCCTCCGCCGTAGTTCAAGCCGGGGCCAAAGAGGTTGTTCTCCGGATTGGCCACGGTTCCGTCCGGATTGGTGGACAGTCGGCGCAAACCCACCAAACCCGAGCCGCGAACTTCCACAAAGCCCACTTTCTCCTTCAGGTCGCTGTCCGTGTAGAAAATGGGGCCGGAGGTCTTTTGGGCCCAAGCAGTGGAACTTCCGCCCAAGGTTAGGGCGATTACTGCGGCAAACAAACGTGTGGTAGGGTTCATAATTGGCTCAGTTGGTTTTTAAAGGCATCGCGGGCTGCCGAAACGCCGCTTGGATTTTTACCGCCGGCAGAGGCGTAAAAAGGCTGACCGCCACCGCCGCCCTGCACGTGTGCGGCAATGGACTTGATCCATTGGTTGATCTGTGCTCCGCGAGCTACCAAATCGTCGGATGCGGCCACGTGCAGGTTCACCTTGTCGTCTTGCAAAACGGCCAAGAAAATGGCCGACGCCGGCTGCGCCTTGAGCGCAAAGCACAAATCCTTCGCCGCTCCGCCGTCCAAGGCGCCTTCGTAGGACATAAACCGAATGCCGGACACCGTTTCCGCCTGGGCGAGCAGTTGATCTTTCAATCCCGCGGCCTTTTCGCGCTGGAGCAACTCCAGCTGCTTGGACATCGACGCGTTCTCTTCCTTCAATTGCAGCACGGCCTCAACGGGCTTCTGCGCGTTGTTCAAGGCCTCCTGAACGGACTTGTACTGCGCCAAGCGGC
>CANHXZ010000145.1 GCA_947464785.1 Flavobacteriales bacterium
ATGTGCTGATGGACGGAAGCCTGGTAGCGTCGGACACGCCTCAGAATTTGTACGGCAACCCGCCCACGCGGTCTGTGGCGCGACTGTTTGGCCGTTTGAACGAACTTCCGGAGGCGTCGGCCCAAGAACTCCTGCACACTCCGTTGCCCGGCTGGAACTTGGACGGTACTCGGTGCTTTTACCCGGAGCAACTCCGCTCGGCGCATTTTCGCACCCCCCACGCGGTGGTGCGCCGGGATTTCCAAGGGGACCGCACCTGGACGGTGTGGGATACCCCGCACGGCCTGCTCTACGGCTTGGAGGAATAAGGAGTTTCGCCGGGGTACGGCACAAAAAAAGCCGCCCGAATGGGCGGCTTTTCAGCGCTGCGAACGCGTTGGTATTACTTTACCTTGTTGATGACGGCGGTAAATGCCTCCGGATGGTTCATCGCCAAATCGGCCAAAACCTTGCGGTTCAATTCGATGTTGGCGGCGTGCAGTTTGCCCATCAATACACTGTAGGACATACCGTGCAAGCGTGCGCCGGCATTGATACGCTGAATCCACAGAGCGCGGAAGCTGCGTTTCTTTTGGCGACGGTCGCGGTAGGCATAAACAAGGGCTTTCTCGACGGCGTTTTTAGCAACCGTCCAAACATTTTTACGGCGGCCGTAGTAACCTTTGGCCATTTCCATAATGCGCTTCCGGCGGGCGCGGGAAGCTACGTGATTTACACTTCTAGGCATTTCTATTCACTTTTTTGGCAACGCGGTTCACCAGGAACACTTGGGTTAGCGTTTGCACAGGGTTAAAGGGTACCGAACAATTCGATTTTACTTCCGACGATCAGATGCACAACTGCATTTTCACACTCGGCATGTCCACGGGGCTTACCAACGTGGAGTGCGTCAGACGGCGCTTGCGGTGCGTAGACTTCTTGGTCAAGATGTGACTCTTGAAGGCATGCTTGCGCTTGATCTGGCCAGTTCCCGTCAGCTTGAATCGCTTCTTGGCGCTGGACTTGGTCTTCATTTTGGGCATGAGATAAGTATTTGGGTTCGCAGCTATTTGGGTAATTATTTCGTCTTCTTGGGTTGGATGATCATGAACATCCGCTTGCCTTCCAAATGGGGAAGGGCTTCTACCTTTCCGAGGTGTTCCAGATCTTGGGCCAAGCGCAACAACAAGATTTCACCTTGTTCTTTGTACACAATGGACCGGCCGCGGAAAAACACGTAGGCCTTGATCTTGAATCCGTCTTCCAGGAATTTGATGGCGTGCTTCTTTTTAAAATCGTAGTCGTGATCGTCCGTTTGGGGACCAAAACGAATCTCCTTGATGACCACTTTTACCGCTTTGGCGGCGATCTCCTTCTGCTTTTTCTTTTGGTCGTACAAGAACTTCTTGTAGTCCACAATGCGGCAGACGGGCGGATCGGCTTTTTCGGTAATCATGACCAAATCCAATTCCAAAGCTTGCGCTTTGGCCAGTGCATCGCGTGTGGAGTAAACCCCCACTTCAATGTTTTCCCCTACCAAACGGACCTCCGGAACGCGGATTAACTCGTTGATTTTGTGCAGCGCTTCCGGTTCGCGGCGCGGGGTGTAGTTTCTGGATCGATTGGGCCTCAGGGGACGTTGGTTTTAAAATGAAACAAAGGTTTTTGATCAAAAAGCTGCCAGTCGCTCTTCAACTTCGGACTTGATTATGTTGCTGAAATCCAGCACACTCATAGATCCTAAATCTCCCTGCCCGTGGCGTCTTACGGCCACGCTGCCGGCTTCTTGTTCGGTCTCGCCAACCACCACCATGAACGGGATCTTTCGGACTTCGGCGTCGCGAATTTTCCGTCCGACCTTTTCATTGCGGTCATCAACGAGGGCGCGAATATCGGCATTTTCTAGCTCCTGTGCAACTTGTTGTGCGTAAGCTTCGTACTTTTCAGAGACCGGAAGCACAACCACCTGTTCGGGCGTCAGCCAGAGGGGGAAGTTCCCGCCGCAGTGCTCCAACAAAACGGCCACAAATCGCTCCATGGAACCAAAAGGAGCGCGGTGGATCATGACCGGGCGGTGCATCTCGTTGTCGGACCCCTTGTATTCCAATTCAAAACGCTCCGGAAGGTTGTAGTCAACCTGAATGGTGCCCAGCTGCCACTGCCGGCCCAAGGCATCCTTCACCATGAAGTCCAGCTTGGGGCCGTAAAAGGCCGCTTCGCCGTATTCCACCACAAAGGGCAAGCCCTTTTCTTCCGCGGCTTGCAAAATGGCGTTCTCTGCCTTCTCCCAGTTCTCCTCCGTGCCAATGTACTTGGAGCGGTCCGTTTGGTGGCGAAGGGAAACTTGAGCCTTGTAGTCCTTGAAATCCAAGGTTTTGAAGATGTACAAAACCAGGTCGATTACCTTTTGGAACTCCTCCAGCAATTGATCCGGCGTGCAAAACAGGTGGGCATCGTCCTGGGTAAAGCCGCGCACGCGGGTAAGTCCGTGCAATTCGCCCGATTGTTCGTAGCGGTAGACCGTGCCAAATTCAGCCAAACGCAGGGGCAGGTCCCGGTAGGAACGCGGTTGGGACTTGAATATTTCGCAGTGGTGCGGGCAGTTCATGGGCTTCAGCAAGTACTCTTCACCCTCTTCCGGTGTGCGGATGGATTGGAAGGAGTCCTTGCCGTACTTCTCGTAGTGGCCGGAGCACACGTACAGTTCTTTGTGTCCAATGTGCGGGGTGATGACGGGCAGGTACCCGGCTTTTTTCTGGGCCCGCTTCAGGAATTGCTCCAACCGCTCGCGCAGGGCCGCTCCTTTGGGGAGCCACAACGGCAAGCCTTGGCCCACGCGTTGGGAGAAGGTGAACAGCTCCAGTTCCTTGCCCAGTTTGCGGTGGTCCCGTTTCTTGGCTTCTTCCAACAAATGCAAGTACTCCTCCAGCATTGACGCTTTTGGGAACGAGATGCCGTACACCCGGGTAAGTTGCGGGTTTGTATCCACGCCGCGCCAGTAGGCACCGGACATTTTGGTCACTTTAAAGGCTTTGATCAGTCCCGTATTGGGGATGTGGCCCCCGCGGCACAGGTCCGTGAAGTCGCTGTGGTCGCAGAAGGTGATGGTGCCGTCTTCCAGGTTCTCAATCAATTCCGTTTTAAACGGATTGTGGGCGTACGCCTCCAAGGCTTGTTGCTTGGTGACGGAACGCATCTGGAAGGTTGCCTTTTCGCGGGCGCGCTCCAGAAAACGCTTTTCAACGTTGGTCCAATCGGCCTCGCCAAAGTGGACGCCGCGGAAGTCAATGTCGTAGTAAAAACCGCTTTCAATGGCCGGGCCAATGGTCAGGTGGACGGCGGGGTAGAGGTCCGTAATGGCTTGGGCCATGACGTGGGCCGACGAGTGCCAGAAGGCGGCTTTGCCTTCTGCATCTTCCCAGGTGAAGAAGCGCAAAGTGCCGTCGCCGGGCAACGGGTCGTGCAATTCAACCGTGCGGTCGTTCCAACGAGCAGACAACGCATTTTGGGACAATCCCCGGGAAATGCTCTCTGCTACTTGAAAAGCAGAAGTTCCGGGTTCGTACGTGCGCTGGGCACCGTCGGGAAGAGTAATTTGGATCATAAAAAAGGCTTCGGTACAAAGGAAGTTTGCGAAGGGGCAAAGGTACGGAATCGGTTATCTTTGCGGACATGGAGCAACCAGAAAAACTGGCACTACTGAACGAACGGCGCGCGGGGACCCTCATGGAGACCCTGGGCATTCGCTACACGGGCCTGGACGAGGCGGGATTGCACGCGGAAATGCCGGTAGGACCGCAGGTACATCAGCCCATGGGGCTCTTGCACGGAGGAGCTACGGCCGCCTTGGCGGAAAC
>CANHXZ010000146.1 GCA_947464785.1 Flavobacteriales bacterium
AACCCAAGAGTGCCACGCAGTCGCCCTCGTTCAGGAGCAGCGAAAAGTCTTGGAGTACGCGGGTGGCTCCAAACGATTTGGAGACGGACTGCAGTTCCAGTTGTACGGCCACGCGCGGAGGCTTAACGCCCTTTGACTATACCGCGCTCGGCGGCTTGAACAAAGGAGAGAATGGCTTCGATTTCCGGCCCTTGCGCTTCTTCCGCAATCCGGTCCACGGCTTGCGTGGTGTTCAGACCGCTTTGGTACAGAAGGCGGTAGGCGTGGTGGATGCGGTCGATTTGATCGGGGGTAAAACCGCGACGCTCCAGTCCGATGGCGTTCACGCCTTCAAACGAGAGGGGTTCCTTGGCCACTTTGATGAACGGTGGAACGTCTTTGCGTACCAAGGCGCCGCCCCCAATCATGGCGTGGGCCCCAATGTGCACAAACTGATGCACGGCGGAGAGTCCGCCCAAAATGGCGAATTCACCAATTTCCACGTGGCCCGCCAGCGCTACGCTGTTGACCAAAATAACGTGGTCCCCCAGGATGCAATCGTGCGCTACGTGGGCGTAGGCCATGATCAGGCAGTGCTTTCCCACCACGGTTTTGCCGTAGGCCTTGGTTCCGCGGTTGATGGTGGCGCATTCGCGAACGGTGGTGTAATCACCCAATTCCGCGGTGCTGTCTTCACCAGAAAACTTCAGGTCTTGGGGGATGCCGGATACCACGGCACCGTTGAAAATGCGCACCCCTTTGCCCAGACGGGCTCCGGAATGAATGACCGCGTGGGAGTAAATGTAGCAATCGTCGCCGAGGACGGTGTTCTCGTGAACCACCGCAAACGGCTCGATCGTCACATTGGCCCCAATTTTCGCGTCGGGGTGGATGTAAGCAAGAGGAGAATGCACGGTAGGCTACTATTTATCTTTTGTAATTAACGCAGTAAGGACGGCTTCTGTTGTGCACTTGTCTCCTACGTAGGCTTTTCCAATCATTTTGACGATGCCGCGGCGAATGGGCTCCATCAGTTCCAAGTGGAACACCAGGGTGTCCCCAGGCACCACCTTTTGTTTGAATTTGACGTCGTCCATTTTCAAGAAGTACGTCAGGTAGTTCTCCGGATCCGGCACGGTGCTCAGCGCCAAGATGCCGCCGCACTGGGCCATGGCTTCAATGATCAATACACCGGGCATCACGGGGGCGCCGGGGAAGTGGCCCACAAAGTGCGGCTCGTTCATGGTGACGGCCTTGATGCCCACCACGTGGCTTTCGGACATCTCCATGATCCGATCCACCAACAAGAAGGGCGGGCGGTGGGGCAATATTTTTTGAATTTGAACCACGTCCATCAAGGGAGCGGCTTGCAGGTCGTAGGGGAACGACGGGGTGGTTTTTTCTTCCATGGTGTGTAGCAACAGTAGGGCAAAAGCGGTGTTGGGCACGTGGCCGGGCCGACGGGCGGTTATTTTGGCGTGCAAGGGAGCGCCCAAAAGGGCCAAGTCTCCGCACAAGTCAAGCAGTTTGTGGCGAGCCGCCTCGTCCGGCAAGCGCAGGGGCGTTGCGGTGAGCGGTCCGGGAGCGAGGGGAGGCGTGAGGCGCTCGCCCAAGGGTTCGGTCCAGCGAAGGTCGTCTTCTTGGGGGTGGTTGGGGTGTACGTAGACCACTCCGGCTCCCGGTGCCAGGCCTTGCAGTAAACCACTGTCAATCAGTGGCTTGAGTTCGTGCAAAAAGCTGAAGGTACGCGCGCGGCAGGTTGTGGAAAAATCGGATTCCAGCGCTGCACTTTGGGGCCCAATGGATTCTTCCGGATAGTCCAAAACTACCGTAAAATCAGAACGATCCGCCGGTTCCGCGGTGTACTGGGCACCCGTAGCGGGGTCCGTCCACTCCACTGTTTGACGCAATTTACGCGGGGCCGTTGCGGGGCGAAGGCCGTCGGGAAAGGCGGTGCGCAGGGCGTCCATCCACGGTGCGGCACTGCCGTCCAAAATGGGAACCTCCGGGCCGTCCAACTCAATCACAGCATTCCACAAGCCAAACTGCGTGAGCGCTGCGAGGAGGTGTTCCGGGGTAGTGACGCTGGCCCCGTTGGCCTCCAAGCGGGTGCAGCGTGCGGACGGGCTGACGTGCTCCAAACGAGCCGGGATGCGGGGCGCGCCCGGCAGATCCGTGCGAACAAATACCAATCCGTGGCCGGCTGGGGCGGCCTGTACCCGCACGCAAGCGTGCTGACCGGTGTGGATCCCAATGCCGGATTGTTCCAGAACAGCGCTCATTTGCTGAGGCTTTTGAGGGTGGCCCAGGCGCGCAAAAACTGAGACATGGGCATGGCGGGAGTGCCCCACACCACGCTCTTGGGCGCTAAGGATTTGGTGACGCCGGATTGGGCGGCAATTTCGCATTGGTCCCCAATGGTGATGTGGCCGTTGATGCCCACCTGGCCGCCAATCCGAACGTAGTTGCCAATTTTGGTACTGCCCGCAACGCCCACTTGGGCCGCAAAAACACAATGATGACCTACTTGAACGTTGTGCGCCAAGTGGCACAAGTTGTCTATTTTGGTCCCTGTACCGATGCGGGTTGCGCCCACCACGCCGCGGTCTACGCAGGTGTTTGCGCCAATTTCTACATTGTCGGCAAGCTCCGCCCACCCGATGTGCGGGATTTTGCCGTACCCGGCTTGGCCTTGGGCCGGTCGGGGGGGCGTATAGCCAAAACCGTCGGAACCGATGACGGCATTCGCGTGCACCACGCACCGACTGCCAAGAACCGAATTGGGGTAAATCTTAGCCCCCGAGTAAAGCACACAATCCGCACCAATCCGAGCACCGGCACCCACCCAAACCCCGGGATGGAGTTGTGCGGAAGCGTCCACCTGCGCGGTGGGATGCACCCAGGCTCCCTGCGGAGTTGTGGTGGCCGCCTCCGTGCGCGCAAAAGGGGAGTCGGCGTGCAGCACGCGCAAGGCCTGTGCCCAAGCTTCGTACGGGTGCTCCACGCGCAGCAGCGCTGCACCGTGTTGGTTGTTCAACGGGAGGTCTCGAGGTAGGATGATGAGGCCGGCACGGCTGGCTTCGGCCGCTTTGGCGTAGGCCGGGCTGGCCAAAAACGAAAGGTGATGGGGCTCAGCTTCCTCCAAGGTAGCTGCGCCGGTCAACGTGCCTCCGCGCGCCTGTTCCAACGTGCCCCCCAAGCGCTCAGCCCAATCCTGTTCCGCAATGCCCATCCTTCAAAGGTACAAAGACTCCGCGGAGTACTCCTTGGGCCAGCACACAAAGTGTCGGGTGATCCGACGGTTCAATACCTCTGCATTCAGGATTTCTGCCGCTTGGGACAAGCAAACCAAGCTGCCGTCTTTCTGTAGCAGGTGAATTTGGTCCGCGTCGGACTTGTAGGGGATGTTGGAGGAAACGCCTTCCAGGAGGAAGTAGTGCGCGTCTTCACGAGAACAATTTTGGAGGGCGGCCAAGGCGTCCAGGGCGCGGTGGCGCTGCGCGTCCGTAAGCGGTTCGTTCAAAAACCGGATGCGGAACAGGCGTCGATCTATCAAACGCTGGCTCAATTCCGAAAGAACTGGGTCCGCGTGCTGCGTCCATTCCTTGATGGCGCCCAGTAAATCGGCGTCGTCCAGACGAAGGAAGCGGTCCAGCCACTGCGGGTCTGTTTCAAAATCGCGGGCCGTAGGCGTGTGCTGCAAGAAGGGTCCCAGGGCACTGGAGGCAAATACGGGAGTGCCGGATTGGGTGAGTTGCACGGCGCGCTCCAGAATGCGCACCAGTAGGGTTTCTGCGCTGAGAACGGCCTTGTGCAGGTAGACCTGCCAGTACATCATGCTGCGGGCCAC
>CANHXZ010000147.1 GCA_947464785.1 Flavobacteriales bacterium
GAGGAGGCCCGACGAACGTCGCAAACGCCAGAATCCGCGGAGGCGAAGGATGTTTTCTGGCTCAATGTGCACGGATTGGACGACGCTTCCGCCATTCGGGAAACGTGCGAATCCCTGGGTTTGCCGCTGCACGCGGCGGATGATTTATTGGACACCAGCCAGCGTCCAACCGTGGAGGAGTACCCAGAAGGGCTCTATTTTGCCTTGAAGAGCATTGAACGCCACCGCGGTAGCCGCGTGGAGTTGGAGCAAATTGGTTTTGTTTTGTTGGAGCACGGGGTTTGGTCCGTCCAAGAAAAGCCAGCGGATTTGTTTGGCGGCGTGCGGGACCGACTGCGCGCGGGCAAGGGCGTTGTTCGGCTTCGTTCTGCAGATTACCTCTTGTACACGCTTTTGGACGCCGTTTTGGTTCCGTACCGATCGGTCTTGGGCCGTTGGGAAGAGACCGTGGACCGATTGGAGGACGATGTATTGGAGCGTCCCAATCGCCGCATTTTGGTGGTGGCGCAGGCCTTGAAGCGCGATTTGGCACAACTGCGCCGCGCCTTGATTCCGCTACGGGATGCCGTGAATGCCTTGGAGAAAGGTCAGTTTTCCGTTTTGAAAGAAGAAAATCGGCCGTATTTCCGCGATTTAAAGGAGAAAACCCTGGACCTTTTGGAACGCATGGAAGCGCTTCGGACGTTGCTGGATTCGGTAGAATCGTTGTATTTGAGCGCCTTGAGCCAAAAAACCAACGAGGTCATGCGGGTACTCACCGTCTTCAGCACCATTTTTATGCCGTTGACCTTCATCGTGGGCGTCTACGGCATGAACTTCGACTGGATGCCCGAACTGCGCGTCTCTTGGGGGTATCCGGCCGTACTGTTGGCCATGGCCATCATTGCCGTGACCATGCTGGTGTGGATCAAGCGCAAGGGATGGTGGTGAACCGTAAGGCAGCTTCTGGTGGCTGCCTCCCAGGAGCCCAATCGTGCGGATGCTGAAGATCCAGCCTTATTCTTGCGAACCCAATTTACGGATGCGGAAACCGATTAGGGCGATGATCCAACTCATCAGAGGACTGACCCAATTGAATACGGCGTACACAAAATATTCACCGGTGGCCACCCCCAGTGTAGCACTCTGGTAAGCGCCGCAGGTATTCCACGGAACCAATGCAGACGTGACCGTGCCGGAATCTTCCAAGCATCGGGACAGGTTTTCGGGGGCTAGGCCGCGCTCGCGGTAGGCGTCTTTGAACATGCGGCCGGGCACCACGATGGCGAGGTACTGATCGCCGGCAGTGACGTTGATCAATCCGCACGTGGCCAACGTGGCACCAATAAGGCCCGCAGTGCTGTGCGCTAAGGAAACCAACGATTGCGTAATCCGCGTTAGAAATCCCGCGGCTTCCATGACCCCGCCAAAAGCCATGGCGCTGATGATGAGCCAAACGGTACTGAGCATGCCGGCCATTCCTTTGGATTGCAGCAGGTCCGCCACGATGGGGTCGGTCGAGGGAACTTGAACCGTGTCGTACAGGGCCCGAACGATGCCCGCATACGCAGCGTGCGCGGCGGGAATCCCTTCGCCGGCCAAGGAAGCAACGAATTCCGGTTGCGCCCACAGCGCGGCAACGGCTCCAGCCGCGGCCCCAAAAGCAACGGCAACCAGGGCGTCCACCCGAAAGAGCATGAGGCCCAAACTGGCTACGGGGACCAGCAACAACCAAGGGGTGAGGTTCATGGTTTCGCGCAGGGTGTTGAGCCAGCTTAACGAGATGTTGGCTTCTTCCACGGGAAACCACAGGGTGTACCCAATAAAAAAGAGCAGCGTCACCAAGTAACTCGGAACGGTGGTGATGGTCATGTACCGGATGTGGGTGAACAAGTCCGTGCCCGCCATGGCCGGAGCCAAGTTGGTGGTGTCTGAGAAAGGGGAGAGTTTGTCGCCAAAGTAGGCGCCGGAAATCACGGCGCCGGCCACTACAGGGGCCGGAAAACCCAAGGCCTGACCCACGCCCATCAAGGCAATGCCCACGGTGGCGCTGGTGGACCAGGAACTGCCGGTGGCCATGCTTACTACGGAACAAAAGAGGACCGTGGCCACCAAAAAGTAGGAGGGGTCCAGGAGGTCCACTCCGTAGGCAATCAGGGTGGGGATGACTCCGCTGACCAGCCACGTACCGCTCAGAGCGCCAATCAAGAGGAGGATGATCATGGCCTTGCCCGCTTCGCGTAAATTGTTGGCGACCCCGTCGAACAGGTCCGAGAACCGTCGGCCAAAAAAGGCCGCCACACCGGCGGCGAAAAAGGCGCTGGCCAGTAAAATCAACTGGTTGGAACCCGCCACGGCGTCGTCCCCAAAAACCCAACCCACGTTGTAGGCAAGGGCACCCAACAAGAAAAACAAAGGCAAAATGGCCGCCCACAAAGGGATGGCTGAGGGCTGAACAAACTTCATGCTTTAAAGATGCGGATTATTTGGGTTCCGCGCACCACGGACGGAGGGCTTCCAGCGCTTCGGGGACGGGAAGGCCCACCACGTTGGTGTAGCTTCCGTTCAGGGATTTGATGCCCACGTAGCCAATGAATTCTTGAGCGCCCCAGGCGCCGGCCTTGTCAAACGGGCGATACGTGTCTACGTAGTGCTCCAAAACGCCCAGCGGGAGCGGATGAAATTCAATTTCCGTAATGCAGTGGGTGCGGGACCAACGGGATCCGTCGGTGGCGCAAACGGCGGATATCACGCGGTGCGTGCTGCCGGACAACCGCTGAAGCATGCGCAGGGCATCGGCACGGTCTGCGGGCTTGCCAAAGCGCTCGCCGTTTTGCCACACTTCGGTATCCGCGCACAGCAGCACTTCGCCCGTGCACAAGGTTGGCAGGAGATCTTTTGCTTTCTGTTCGGCCACGAATTGTACCGTTTCCAAATCCGTGAGGTTGGAAGGTGCTGTTTCGTCCGCGTCGGAAGTGCGTACGGTAAATTCCAAACCGACGGCCTCCAGCAGTTCTTTTCTGCGCGGTGATCCGGATCCCAACACCAGAGAAAACTCCGGTTTTAACGCATAAGGGCTCATCCTACGACCGGTTCTACGTTTTGAAGCAGCCCAGTGGTCCAAAGCAGCCACAACACCGCAAAAAGTTGTGCGCCAACGGAGGTCCATTTCTCCATGCCAGCGGGGGGGCGCCGGGCCGCCAACAGGAACCCCCCAGCCGCTGCGGTGAATCCGGGTGCGGCAGCCGTCCACAAGCCGATTTGCGCGAACAAAACCGCGTAGGTGGCTACGGATGCGCTCCACAGCACCCAGGCCAGCGGCACCTCCCAACGGCGAACCACTGCGGCAGAAAACGGCTCCGCATAGGCGTGTCCGGCCCATGCCGCCAGTGCGGTGAACAGAGAGAACATGCCCACCACGGGTATGGACTGCAATTGAAATTCGTAGTTGTCGTAGGCGAGGGTGGGGACCAGGTCCAGGGTCCAAACAAGCCACGGAAAGCCACCGCCCAAAATGAGGGCCAAAACCCGACGCACGACGATCCAGGGCGCCAGGCGGAATCCCCAAACGGCGGCAACGGACAGCAGGAGCAATCCGCTCAAAAAAGATAAGTCTGTATTCCAGATCAGCGCAAAGGCACCGGCCGCTGCGGCAATCCAAGCCGCCCATGCGGCGTACTCCGTTTCGTCGTAGGAGGTGTCGTCGTCGTGCGGTTGGGCATTCGTTTCAACCGTGCCGCGGCTGGTTTCGCTGATGCCCACCAGTCCCAACAAAAAGAGGTGTAAGGCTCCAATTTGCC
>CANHXZ010000148.1 GCA_947464785.1 Flavobacteriales bacterium
AAATTTGGGGCCAGCGACTTGTTCCAATTTGGCTGGGGCAACTGGACGGCCACCACCCGCTGGAACCGCGCGGTTAACGACAAAATGTTCTTCAACGCCACGGCGCTGTATTCGGACTACACCTACCTGCTGGGGACTCCGGACAACGCCGAAACCAAATTCCAACTGAATTCGCGCATTCAGAACTACGTCACCACCGCTGCCTGGACTTATTTCCCGTCTCCAAAACACACGGTTGATTTTGGCGCCAGCAACACGTACTACGTGTTCTCGCCGGGTAAAATCACCGGAGCTTTTGACATCACATTGAGTCAGGAGTGGGCCACTGAGCCCGCCGCATACGTGAGCCACACCTGGAAGGCTACGAATGCGTTTTCCGTAACGAGCGGCCTTCGGTACAGCGCATTTGGCAACCTGGGACCGCGCACAGTCACGCTGTACGAACCGGGCGGAATCTACGAAGACACCACCGTGGTCGGGACTCGCTCGTACGCTCGCGGGGAATCCATTCGTTGGTTTACGGGGTTGGGCGGTCTGGAGCCGCGCTTTTCTGCCAACTACGAAATCAGCGAAAACGCATCACTGAAAGCGAGTTACAACCGAAACCGTCAGTACATCCACCTGATTTCCAACAACACGTCGCCCACACCCGTGAACGTATGGCGTCCGGCCGGGGCCTACATTGAGCCGGCAACGGCCAACCAAGTTGCTTTGGGGTACGTTCAGAAGTTGGCTCGCGGCGCAGGTGTTTTGACGGTTGAGACGTACTACAAGGACCTGCAAAACATTGTAGACTACAAGGACGGAGCAGACTTGGTGTTCAAAGACAACATCGAAACCGAATTGTTGAGCGGTCAAGGCCGGGCCTACGGTTTGGAGGTATTGCTGGAGAAAAAAACCGGCAAGTTCAACGGTTGGATTGCATACACCTTGTCCCGTACGGAACTTCAAGTAGACGGACCCACGCGGGGCACGTCCGTCAACAACGGGGAATGGTACTTGGCCAACTACAACAAACTGCACGATTTGAACGTGGTGGCCAACTACGCGCCGTCCAAGCAGTGGGATTTGAGTGGCACCTGGAGCTACCAATCCGGACGACCCATTACCTACCCGGACAGCCGGGGTGAATTTGAGGGCATTCCCTACCCCATTTACGCCAACCGAAACGGTGGCGAAACACCGGACACCCACCGACTGGACCTTGCCGCAACTTTTGCATTCAAGGGCAAGAACAACCGCAAACCAACCCTGGCTTTTGGCGTGTACAATGCCTACGCCCGCAGGAATCCCTACAGCGTGTTTTTCCGACAAGACTTCAATACCCGGGAGGTTCAGGCCTACCGCTTAAGCGTTTTTGGAACGGCCATCCCGTACGTAACCTACAATTTCTCCTTCTGATGAAGCGTTCAATCTTTCTAAACCTGGGATCCTTCCGCCTTTTGTTGGCAGCGGTAACTGTCGCTTCGGTAGTGGGCTGCCAAGACCCCATTGATTTGGAACTTCCGGAGGGAACCAAACGCCCCATCGTGAACGCCCGAATTACGGACGAGGACTCCGTGACGGCCGAAGTGTATTGGACCGCTTCCTACCTGACCCAAGCCCCCAACGAACCCGTTTCCAATGCGGTATTGGTTCTGCTCGAAGACGGTGTAGCCGTGGATACTTTGCGCCCAATGGCCAACGCTCCCGGTCGGTACAAGGGAACGACCATTGGAACGGAAGGCAAATCCTACCGCTTGCGTTTTTGGATGCCGGGGGATCCCAAACCATGGGTTTCTGGCCCAGAAACCGTTCGACGTTGCCCTCCGATTGATTCCATCTATTCGGAAAAACGCCCCCGCGAACCGTTCCAACTGCCGGGCCGGTATTCGCTCATTCACTTTACGGAGCCCGCTGGCCGCGGAGATCAATACCGTTTCAAGGTTTGGCGCAACGACACCTTGGAGAACCTCCCCTTCAACATCACTTTTTTCGACGACCAATTCAACGACGGCCGCAGCTTCAACAACGTGGAATTGCCAGCGGTTGACTTTGCAGGGCCGGACAGCGTGGGCACCAAATACCGCGTAGAAATCTCCAGCCTCAGCCCGGGATTTTTTCAATTTTTGAATCTTCTCCGCCAAACTACTTTGCAGGTAGGTACCCCCTTTGACCCGGCCCCGGGCTTGGTGGTGGGAAATTTGTGGCGGGAAGAAAATCCAGACGAATTTGCGCTGGGCTACTTCTACGCTTCCGGCGTTTCTCGTGCATCGCTTGTGATTCAACCTTAAACAAAGGCGTGTGGGGCAGATAAACGATTATCTTTATTCCATGGAGCCGATTGCATTGCCCAAACACTGGGCCACGAATTGGATGGTGGATCAAGGGGTTGACCCGCACTGGTTGTCCCTATTCACCTTGTTGATAGATATTGGGATTTTGATTGGCGCCAGCCTGTTGGCGGACTTCATTGCACGCCGGGTGGTCCTGAGTTTGATCAAACGTTGGGTCAAACGAACGGAAGCAAAATGGGACGACTACTTCTTGGAAGAAAAGGTTTTCCAGACGGCCGTACACTTCATAACGGGTGTCATCATTCGATCCATCATCCCGGTGGTGTTTGTAGAACACCCCAAGACAGCAGGATTTTTGGTTCAAATCACCGGTTTGTACCTGATCGTTCAGCTGGTGGTCTTGATCAACAAAACGGCCCGCGTCATGGCGCATGTTTTGGAAGATAATCCCAAATTCAAGGACAAGCCCGTAAAAACCCTGCTGCAAGTTGTTCAGTTCTTGAGTTGGATTCTGGGCGTTTTGGGAATGATTTCCGTGGTCTCGGGAACTGCGATGGGCACGCTGGCCGGTGCTTTGGCGGGCTTTACCGCCATCTTAATTTTGATTTTTCAGGACGCCATCAACGGCCTTTTGGCCAACTTCCAGATTTCCATGTACGATCTTTTGAAAAAGGGGGACTGGATCACTTTTGAAAAATACGGCGTGGACGGAGACGTGGTCAGTATTGACCTGACTACGGTAAAAGTCAAAAACTTTGACAATACAATGAGCTCCATACCCGCCAAGGCTTTTGTTACCGAGTCCTTCCAAAACTGGCGAGAAATGCGACTGTCCAAGGTTCGCCGCATCAAGCGCGCCTTGTTGCTGGACCTCAACACCATTCGCTACGTGGACGAACCCCTTTTGGAACGACTGCGAAAAGTGGAACGAATCCGGACTTTTTTGGAGGAGCGCCTTCGAGAAATTGACGAACACAACGCCAGCAAATCGGTGGACAAGTCGTTGCCCATCAACGGACGTCATTTGACCAACGTCGGTTTGTACCGGGCCTATGCCGACGCCTACCTCCGGGAACATCCGAAGGTCTCGCAAAAGGACCTTTTTGTGGTTCGTCAGCTCGCGCCTACATCATCGGGCATCCCCATTGAAATTTACTGTTTTCTGAAAGAAATACGATTTGAAGAGTACGAGGTGCTTTCGTCCGACATCATGGATCATTTGATGGCGGCTGTCCCCACTTTTGGGCTCCAGCTGTATCAGCAGCCTACCGGACGCGATCAGTTGTACTTCCCCACCGAATGACCTCCGGCGCGCCAGCTCCCCATTCCTACGTTGTGGTGGGGATCGATCCCGGCACGGTGGTGATGGGACTTTCC
>CANHXZ010000149.1 GCA_947464785.1 Flavobacteriales bacterium
GGGCCGGAGCGACGATTGATCGCCTTTAGGCTTTTATCTGTACAGAATCTCCCATTCGACGTGCTCCGCCCGTACCGCTCCACCGATGCTGCTGCTGTTTTGGCGCTGTACGAACCGTTTGTGCGGGATTCCGGGGTGACGTTTGAAACCGACGTTCCCTCGTTAGAAGATTTCACAAAACGCCTGGCGAACATCGCCGGGCGTTTTCCTTTTTGGGTTTGGGAGGACGGTGGAACCGTTCTGGGCTATGCCTACGGCACGACCCATCGGGAGCGAATCGCCTACCAATGGGCCGTAGAAACCAGTGTGTACGTGGGACGTCCCGGTACCGGCATTGGGAAGCAATTGTACACCAAGGTCTTGTCTGAGCTGCGCGACCGCGGTTTTGTTTGGGCCTACGGCGTGATCACCTTGCCCAACGAGGCCAGTTTGGCTCTGCACCAAGCATGTGGCTTTGAACCGTTTGCGCGGTACGACCACGCCGGCCAAAAGCTGGGCTCGTGGTACGACGTCCAGTGGGTTCGGTGCCGCTTGAACCCCGTTGTACCGGGCATGGCCGAGCCTCTATACGGCCCCAGCCTCGGATAAAGCGCTACTACCGAACAGCTCGCGTCGCGGAAAGGGCATCCGCCGTATTGCCCCGGAAAATCATTTACTGGTAGGCCGCATCCATGCCCATTTTTCCCGGGTTGAGGATGTTTTGGGGATCCAAAGCTCTTTTGATGGCGCGTTGCGCTTCCATCGCGGCGTTGGAAAAGGCCAGGTCGAGGTATTCCTGCTGCACGTAGCCTATCCCGTGTTCCCCGCTGATGGTTCCGCCCAGCGCACGAACTTCCGCAAACAAAGCGCGGATGCCTTCCTTCAAGAGCGGGCCGTTCCAGGCTTCGTCGGAAAGGTCGCCTTTGACAATATTAACGTGCAGGTTGCCGTCTCCCGCGTGTCCGTAGCAAACGCTTTTGAACCCATACTCCGCCCCAATTCGCTTGACGGCGGCCAGCAACTGCGGCAAAGCCGCCCGGGGAACTACGGTGTCTTCCTCCTTGTAAACGCTGTGCTTTTTCACGGCCTCGCCCACCCGTCGGCGCAACTTCCACAAGGCGTCGCGCTCGGAAGCGGATTGTGCAAAAAGGACTTCGGTGGCCCCTTCGGCCTCCACCAGTTCCGCCAACTTTTCTGCTTCCCGCAGGACGGTTTCCTCGTCGGTCCCGTCCACTTCCAGCAACAAATGCGCGGCAATGTTGGGACCCGTGGGAATGCTCACCCCGTCCACATACTGCAGCGTCCAATCCAGGGCGTCGCGTTCCATGAATTCCAATCCGGACGGCACAATGCCGGCCATGAAGATTTTGGACACCACGGCGCACGCGCGTTCGGCCGATTCAAAGGGAGCCAGCAGGGTGTAGCTGTGGCGCGGGTACGGCAGCAAACGCACCACAATTTTGGTCACCACGCCCAAGGTGCCTTCCGAACCCACGAACAACTGCGTGAGGTTGTAACCGGTGGAATTCTTCAATACATTGGCGCCGGTCCAGACAATCTCGCCGTTGGGCAGCACCACTTCCAAGTTCAACACGTACGCGCTGGTAACGCCGTACTTCACAGCCTTGGGGCCGCCGGCGTTGTAGGCCACGTTGCCGCCCAGGGTGGAGGTTCCCCACGAGGAAGGGTCTGGGGGATAAAACATGCCCTGCTCCTTGCAGGCTTCGTGGAATACTTGGTTGATGACTCCGGGCTCGACGGTCGCCTGAAAATTAGCGACGTCGATGTCCAAAATCCGATTGAGTTTCTGCGTAGAGAGGGCAATTCCGCCCTTCACGGGCAAGGCACCGCCGCTCAATCCTGTTTGCGCCGCTACGGGCGTTACGGGCACGTTGTAGCGTCCTGCAATCTTGATGACTGCGGCAACTTCCTCCGGTGTCGTGGGAAAAACCACAACCTGGGGCAGGAAGTGCAGGTCCTCGGTTTCGTCGTGGTCGTGTGCGGCTCGTGTTTCGTCGTCCACCTTTACGGCCTCCACGGGAAGCACCGCGCGCAGTGCGTCGAGCCATTTTGCTGTATCTTCGGCATCCTTCATTGAACGCAAAAGTATGCACTGCACATCGATTCCCTCGCTCTTTTGGGCCGGCCTGTTCGCCGCATCCTCTTTTGGCGCCGCGGCGCAAACCGGCACGTTACAACCGCGTCCGGACGGACAGAAGACAACGGCAGCCGCGGCAGCCAAAAGCAAAGATCCACGCCCGGTCTCGTTGGACGACGTTTGGGGCGTCTACGCTTTTGGCGCCAAATCCGTGAGCGGCCTGCGCTCGATGACCGACGGCGCCCACTACACCCGCCTGACGCGCGGCGAGGGCGGGACCCAAATCGAAAAGTTTGACTACGCCGCAGGGGCCAGCAAGGGCGTTTTGGTTACCTCTAAAGAGGTTGAAGCCGCACACAAACAGTCGTTTGACATCCAGAGCTACACGTTCAGCTCGGACGAGAAAACCGTGCTTTTGGAAACCAACATTGAGTCCATCTACCGCCATTCCTACCAAGCCAATGCCGGCTTGTTCCGGTTGGCCGATCGATCGTTTGTCTCCATCAGTCCAAAACCGGTTCAAAACGCCCAATTGTCGCCCAACGGCCAATGGGTGGCGTACGTGCAAGACAACAACATTTGGTTGCTGGAGGTTGCCACCGGCAACCGAAAGGCCGTCACCACCGATGGAGAGCGCAACCGCATCCTGAACGGAGCACCGGATTGGGTCTACGAGGAAGAATTCAGCTTCCACGTGGCGTTGTGGTGGTCTCCCAGCAGCGAACACTTGGCCTTTTTGCGGTTTGACGAGGCGGAAGTGCCCACTTTCAGTATGGACGTGTACGGCAACGATCTGTACCCCACCCAACAGAAATTCAAGTACCCCAAGGCCGGTGAGCCCAATTCCAAGGTTACCCTACACGTGCACAGCTTGTCCTCCCAAGCCACGGCCAAAATGGCCGACGGGATCGACTACGAATACCTGCCGCGCGTGCAGTGGACTCCAAAGAACGAATTGGCCTTCATCGTGCTGAATCGCCTGCAAAACCACTTGCAACTCTTTAAGCAACGCTTGAACGAGAAGCCGCAACTGTGGCTGGAAGAAAAAGATGCGGCCTATGTGGATATCTCAGACAATTGGGAGGTTCTGCCCGACGGTTCCCTGGTCTGGTCCAGCGAGGCCAACGGCTACAATCAATTGTTTTCCATCTCTGCCGACGGCAAAAAACGCAAAGCCCTGACGGACCCCAAATCCGAGGTGACCGCCTACTACGGAACGGACGCCAAAGGAACTGTCTACTACCAAGCTGCGGGCGTATCGCCCGCTCAGCGAGAAGTTTATGCGGTATCCCTAAACGGCGGCAAGCCCCGTGCGGTAGCGGCGCAACCCGGCACCAACAACGCGGAATTCAACCAGACCAAAACGTCGTTCATCCTGACGTTTCAATCCGCGTCCCAAGTTCCGCGGGTTAGTTTGCACACCGCCAACGGAAAAGAGGTTCGCGTGTTGGAAGACAATGCCGCCTTGGCCGAACGCCTGAAAAAATTCCAAATCAGCCCCAAGGAATTTGCCCCGTTGGTCTTGACAGACGGCCGCACCCTCCCC
>CANHXZ010000150.1 GCA_947464785.1 Flavobacteriales bacterium
AATGACGGACGCTGAGATTCTGCATTTTAGCATTCCCGGTGGAACGCCCGAACTTCCGGTGGTACACGCCGTGGTGGGCCCCACCGCAAGCGGCAAAACCGCCTGGGGAATCCAATGGGCCCTGCAGCTCCAAACGGAAATAATCAACGCCGACGCGCGTCAGGTATACGCCGAAATGCGCATTGGCGTGGCCCGGCCTTCGGAGGAGGAGCTGAACGCCGTTCCGCATCATTTAATGGGGCACCGAAGCATCCACCAACCCTATACGGCCGCGGACTTCGCGCGCGAAGCGCGCGAGGCGCTGCAGCACGTGGTGGCCAAAACCGGCACGGCCGTGGTGGTGGGCGGCAGCGGTTTGTACCTGCTGGCAGCTTTGGAAGGCTTGGACGAGGTACCGCCCACACCACCCGAGGTACGGGCCCACTGGGAAGATGTATTTGCGGCGGAAGGACTCCAAGGATTGCAGCGCCGGGTAGCAGAACGAGACCCGGACTATTGGGCCACCGTGGACCAAAAAAACCCGCGGCGCCTGCTGCGCGCCTTGGAAGTAATGGAGCAAACCGGGTCCACGTATTCGGAGCTGCGGCGCGGACGCGCCGGGGACCGTCCTTTTGCGGTGGCGTACCATCGATTGGTACCGGATCGCACCGCCTTGCGGCAGCGCATCGAACGCAGGGTGGTTGCTATGGCGGAGGCCGGTTTGGTGGAGGAAGTGCGTAGCCTGGAGCCCTTCCGGGATTTGCCGGCACTCCAGACCGTAGGGTATCGGGAGTTTTACCAAACCTGGGACGCTGGGGGATCGGACCAAACGGCCTTGGATTTGGTGGCCCTGCGCACCTCCCAATACGCTCGCCGGCAGGAAACTTGGTTGAATAAGTACGTGGGGAGCGCGCCAACGCGTTAATTTTGAGCAGCAAACGCGTTAGCTGAACGCCTTCCAAGCGCAAATAAAGTGAAAGGACCCCTAGACTCCCCTACCCCCGCTCCTTCAGCGCGCTGGAACCCCGCAAGGTTGCCCTGGAAAGGTCCTTGGCGCTGGGCAGCGTATCCGGTGGCTGGTTTGTACGGCATTGGAATTTTGGCGCACCGGATGTGGACTTTTGGAACCCGCTTGCTAGAAAAACTTTTTGGTTTTACGGCTCCCCTGCCCAATATCAAGACCCTTGGGATTG
The DNA here is from genome assembly GCA_947464785.1 of Flavobacteriales bacterium. GTDB lineage: Bacteria > Bacteroidota > Bacteroidia > Flavobacteriales > Schleiferiaceae > CAMDTE01. The sequence continues at coordinate 1,173 of CANHXZ010000150.1, forward strand.
GCAATGTACACGTGGGCGGTACCGGAAAAACCCCCTTGGCGCTGTGGTTGCTGCACGCCCTGGAAGCTCGCCATCCGGAAGAAAAATGGGGCTACTTAAGCCGTGGGTACGGCCGGGATTCCCGCGGTTGGCATCGGGTTTCTGCGGATTCATTGCCCCAAGATTCGGGCGACGAGGCTTTGTTGGTGGCGCACCAGTCCCCCAACACCGCAGTGGGCGTTTGCGCAGACCGTCGCGAAGGACTGCGCCAACTGGCGCAACTGAGCTGCACGGGAGTGGTTCTGGACGACGTGCTCCAGCACCGACGCTTTCGGCCGCAAGCCCTGGTAGTTGCTTGTCCCTGGGACCAACCTTGGGATGAGGAGGCGCTGCTTCCTTTGGGCACCTTGCGTGATTTTGTGGGCAGTGTGCGACGCGCACAAGCCGTGGTGGTTACCGGCACGCCGGAAGGCACCACCGGGGCCGATTGGAGCGAACGGGCCGCGCGCCTGCGGCGCGCGGCCTCCCTCCCCGCCTCCTGCCCCATCTACTTCACCCAGTGGAAGTACGGCGCCCTGCAACCTTGGGACTCCACCGCCGATGTACCGCAACCAAACCGGGTAGTGTGCGTCAGCGGAATTGCCCAACCGGAACGGTTCGCAAACGCTGTGGCGCAACACCACACCGTGGTCCATGAATTGCGCTTTGCGGACCACGCCTCGCTCCCGCTGGAGGTCCTCTTGGAAAGCGCGGCGCAAAACTACACACCGGATTTAGTGCTCACCGCCAAAGACGCAGCCCGCATGCGCCAAACCTGGTCCCGTGGGGCACCCGCCCAGCAACTGCGTGCCGCCGGAATCCAACTCTGGATTTTGCCCGTGGAAATGGCCTTCTTGGCCGGACCCGACGGCGGAGAAGCGGAAGCATTGGCGTACCTTTGCGCCCATGTCGGACTTTCCTAACTACGAACCCGTTATCGGCCTGGAAGTGCACGTGCAATTGAGCACCGCCTCCAAGGCCTACGCCTCGGATTCCACGGATTTTGGCGCCCTGCCTAACACCTTGGTCAGCCCCATTACCCTGGGACATCCGGGCACCTTGCCCAAAGCCAATACCGCCGTGGTGGACAGCGCCGTTCAGCTGGGACTCGCTTGCGGATGCACCATACGCGAACACAACCTGTACGCCCGTAAAAATTACTTTTACGCGGACTTGCCCAAGGGCTACCAAATTACCCAAGACACCACCCCCATTTGCACGGGGGGCGGCGTAAAAATCCGTTTGTCCGACGGTTCCGAGCGCACCATCCGTTTGACCCGAATCCACATGGAAGAGGACACCGGAAAATCCCTGCACGACCTGGACCCCTTCCACACCTTGATCGACCTCAACCGCGCCGGCGTTCCTTTGTTGGAAATCGTGTCGGAAGCCGATTTTCGGTCCGGGGAAGAAGCCTACCAGTACCTCTCGGAAATTCGCAAGCTGGTCCGCTACTTGGACATTTCCGACGGCAACATGGAGGAGGGTTCGTTGCGGTGCGACGTCAACATATCCGTACGCCCGGTTGGCCAAGAGCGCTTTGGCACCAAAGTGGAAGTGAAGAACATGAACTCCTTCCGCAACGTCCAGAAAGCCATTGACTTCGAAACGGAGCGCCAAATTACCGCAATCCGGAACGGCCACACCATTGCGCAAGAAACCCGCATGTTCGACGCCGCCAAAGGGGCCACCATCCTCATGCGCACCAAGGAAGACGCCCACGACTACCGGTACTTCATCGAGCCGGATTTGCCGCCCGTGGTGGTGACCCAAGAAGCCGTTGCGTCCATCCGGGCCGAACTTCCGGAGTTGCCCCAAGCGCGTTGGGAACGGTACCAAACGGAACTTCAACTTTCGGATTACGACGCCTCTTTACTCACGGAAAATCGCGCCACCGCTGATTTTTTTGAATCCTTGGTTCAATCCGGGTGCACTCCAAAATCAGCCGCCAATTGGGTGATGGGACCGGTGCGCAGCTGGCTCAACGAGCGCGCCTTGCGCGTGGAGGATTTCCCGCTCACCGTAACGGCCTTGGCCGCCCTGATTTCGTTGGTGGAAGCCGAAACCGTCAGTTACTCCGCCGCGCAACAACGCCTTTTCCCCGCCCTGCTGGAGCAACCGCATGCCGCACCGGCAGAATTGGCGCAGTCCTTGGGCATTGTGCAGCAAAAAGATGCCGGCGCGTTGGAAATTCACGTAGATGCCGTTTTGGCGGATTGGCCGGATAAAGTGGCCGAATACCGCGCCGGTAAAAAAGGACTCATCGGTTTGTTCATGGGCGAAGTCATGAAACGCTCCGGCGGATCCGCGGACCCCAAAACCACCACCGCCCTGCTCCGTTCTAAACTGGACTGATTCCCATGAAAAATAACTTTGTTTGGGCCGCATCCCTCCTGGCCCTCGTCGCTGCAACGTCGGCCTGTTCCA
>CANHXZ010000151.1 GCA_947464785.1 Flavobacteriales bacterium
GTAGAAAATGGTTCTATTGCAGGGGCGTTCAACAAGCCACAAGCCGATGCAAAGGAATAAGGGCCGGCCCAAAGACTCACGTTGCCTGCACCACATGAGTCGCGCACGTAAAATTCGTAGTTCGTTCCTGGAGTCAAACCGGTAACCACACGGGAAGCATTGCCCAATGCTTGAAAAACCGCGCCTGCGGCAGTCGGGACAAAACCCACTGGGCCTACTTTAACCTGCCCGTTGGCGGCACCGCCGCCCGTCCACTGGAGTCGGGCCCGATTGGACAACGCCCACGAGGCCGAACCGTTGGATGGAGGGAAGCACGTGGGGACAACGCCGTGTGTCACCGTTACTTTCCAAGTTCCTTTGACTACTTTTTGAATCGTTGTATCGCACAAGGGCGTGCCGGCTGGAGACCACGTGCGAAAGGCGTGCAATTCAAAAACCAAACGACCAGAAACCGTCGTGCCGTTGGCCAAGGTTAAACCGGTCCGAGTATACGGCTGCAAACCGCCCTGGTTGCCCACTCCGGAAGAAACCGAACCTTCAGACAAACCGGTGGTTCGGCAGCGCAAGAAGGAGCGTTGTTCGGACTTCCAAGACTGACCCAATGCGTTCATGGTGTATTCCACAGCCACTCCGTAAACGTAGCGATTCGTAGGGAGTTGCACCACCAAAGAATCCACACATGTGGAAAAAGTAGTGGTGGTTACCGCCCCCGGTGACATGGAAACCCGCAAACCGTTTCCGGCATGCGTAGCAGATGTATTGGTGGTTTGTCCCTGCACATTGCTTCCCAGTACTGCACAAAGGAGGGCCAAAAGCAAGGGGTAGCGGAGTAAAGATGAACGCATAGTGTAGTTTTTTCAGCGGCGGGAATTTACCACTTATTTCGACTTATTTTTGATGCAGATGAACGGACGTGGTTTAATTTTTATCCTCCTTGTGCTGAGGATTAGCGATCCCTCCTACGGGCAAACGTCTGCCGGTGGACGCATTGCCACCTTGGAGTACGGAGGCGGAGGAGATTGGTACGCCAACCCAACGGCGCTGAATAATTTGGCCCGATTCGCCTCGGACCAAGCAAACACTCCCGTTCTTCCCAATCCGGGAAGCGTTCCGGTGGGCAGCCCCACCCTTTTTTCCTACGATTGGGTGCACCTCACCGGCCACGGCAACATCACCTTCACGGCGCAAGAGGCGCAAAATTTGCGCACCTACCTGCAGCGCGGTGGTTTTTTGCATGTGGACGACAACTACGGGATGGATCCCTACATCCGGAAAGCGCTAAAAAGCGTTTGGCCGCAGTCCGAATGGGTCCGACTTTCCGCCAGCCATCCGCTTTTCCAAGGCCCCTTCCCCTTCCCCAAAGGACTCCCGAAAATACACGAGCACGACGGCAAAGCACCGGAAGCCTGGGCCCTCTACCACGGCAGCCGCATGGTGGTGCTCTACACCCACGAATGCGATCTTTCCGACGGTTGGGAAGATGCGAACGTCCACAACGACCCGCCCGCCGTTCGCTTGCAGGCCCTCCGAATGGGTGCCAACATCCTGCACTTTGTCTTTCGCGGTCAAACACCGTATTTACCCTAGTTTTTTCGATCCTACTGAAATGGACTCGTGGGAGAATGCCCCATTCCCAACGCCAACGGAGTGGGCGGAATTCCACGCGGAAGCTTTGCGTTGGCCGGGAAGGTCCAGCCAAGACTGGGCCCTGAAAAAGCCCGGCCTCAACCCCTTCCTCCTCCACAAATGGGACGCCCTGCAGCGTCAGTCCAAAAAGTGGCCTACCTGGCACGCCAATCCCAACTTGTGGTTTGCGCCGCGCACCTTTGCCGAGCAAGCCAGCTCCGAAGCCACCGCCCGGGCCAAAGTGCAGTGGTTGCTGCACAACGGCACCGTGGAAACCGCCGCAGACCTGACCCTGGGCTCCGGTGCGGACAGCTGGGCCCTGGCCGATGCCGGCATAAGAACCGTCGGCACGGAACCCAACCCCGCGTTGGTGCGCGTGCTCCAGCAGCACGAACAAGTTTTGAACCTGCCGCGCAGAACAGTTCTGGGCAGTGCTGATGATTTTCCATGGGATTGCGTTCCGCGCTGGGACGCCGTGGTGGTGGACCCCTCCCGGCGGCAGATTGGCGGCAAGCGTTGGGACTGGGACCACAGTCAACCCAACCCCTTGGAGTGCTGGGACTTATGGGCCCAAAAAGCACCTCAGGTACTGATTAAAACGTCTCCCCTAGCAGACGCCGATGCCCTGGAGCGGTCCTTTCCCAACGCCACGGACCTCGTTTTTGTGGCCGTGGACGGCGAAATGAAAGAAATTTGGGTGGTAAAACGTCCGGTGGAATCAGCGCAGGGAATGGTGCGCTGGACCCTCCACACCTCGTGGAACGCCCGTCGGTTCTCGTTCCAACGCTGGGACCGCACGGCAAAACCACCGCTGGCCGAAGCCCCGGGCTCCTTTCTCTACCTCCCCGACGCCGCACTGAAAGCAAGCCGTTGCCACGCCGCGGCCGCTGCCAAACTGGGGTTGGAAGAATGGACGCCGGGCATTTACACGGCAAACCATCGGCAAGAACAATGGCCCGGCAGAAGGCTTCGGTTTCAGGAACAATTTGCTCCGTACAAAGGTTCTATTGCGGGCGGTTGGAGCATCGTTTCCGCGAACTATCCGGAAAAACCAGACCAGATTCGGAAAAAACTCCGTTGCAAGGAGGATTCGGAACGCTTTTTGCTCGCAACGGTGGACCGGGCGGGACAGCGTTGGTTTGTGACCGCTCTGGTGGATAATTCGTAACTTTTGACCGTGGCGATGGCGCAAAACACCCTCCGACTCCTCCTGTCCTTAAGCCTTTTGGGCTTTGGTGGGAGCTTTTCGTTGGTGCGAGGCCAAGTGTTGACCGTCCCCAACGAAGGCCAATGGACCCACCCGGCCATGGCGGTCACCCCTTTGGCCCACGGTGCCTTGTTTTGGGATGAATTGGGGTATCGAGCTGTTTTGTGGAACGGTGACCACCACCACGGCGGCCCGCACGCCTTGCCCACGTCCGGTTGGAGTGTGTTCCGCACGCACTTGGGCACCTCAGGATCCCCCCGGCTGGAACCCGTGCGTACCACGGACGCACCTCGGCATTACTTTTTGGGCAACGACCCCAGCCGCTGGCGTTCCAATGTGGCCGAGTGGACCGGTTTTCTGCACAAGGATTTGTACCCGGGGATCGACGCCTGGATTCGGGACTCCACAGGAGACTTGGCGGTGGATTACCGGATCGCACCGGGCGTGGATCCCAGCGTCATTCGCTGGCATTACCCAGGGGCCTCCCGGATTGAATTGGACGCAGACGGCAATGCCCGGATTGAGACGCCGTGCGGCATCCTTTGGGAAACCGCACCCCGCGCCTACCAGCAAACACCCAGCGGCGAGCGGGAAGTGCGCGTTCGGTTCCGCCTCACGGAAACCGAGTCTGGCACGGCCCTATCTTTTGATTTGGGCAAATACGATAATAAATTGCCTTTGGTGGTGGATCCCAAGTTGGTGTTTGCTTCTTTCAGCGGCTCAACTTCAGACAATTGGGGA
>CANHXZ010000152.1 GCA_947464785.1 Flavobacteriales bacterium
AAAATCCACTTCATTCACCAACGATTATTGGCTCGCGGTGGCTGCCGCAACCGGGCTCGTAACGTATTTCACCCTCGGGGTGCTCAACAATTTTTTGGATACCGATAAAGCCTCTGCTCCGGTGTGGGGATTCGCGGCCTTGCTGGTGGCGCTGGATTTGCAAAGACGCAAGGAAATGGATTGAAGGTTAGGAATTTGTGAACAAAAGTGTTGTTGGAATTAAAAAATTCTTACATTACACCACTTAACACAAAAATAACCTTTATGTCAAACAAACTGTTTGCTGGTGTGCTGGGCGCTGTTATGGCGGTTGGCGCAGGTGTGGCACCGGTTCGGGCGGCTTCAACGGGATTCCCCGATCAGCGGGATACCACGAAGTCCGGTCAGCTGGGTGAAGTCACCGTCTCTGCTTTGGGTGTTCAAAGCAGCAAGGACAAGAAGGGCATTGCTTCCGTGAGTGTAGCGGGGGGAAGCGTCCAGAAGTCTGGTGAAAGCGGAATCATTCAAGGTCTCGCGGGCAAAGGCTCGGGCATCTTGGTGACCCGAAACTCCGGAGACCCCGGTGCCGGGGCCTACATTCAGATTCGCGGTCAATCGACCATTACCGGTTCGATTCAGCCGTTGATTGTGGTGGACGGTATTCCCGTGAGCAACTCCAGTGTGGGGCAAGGCGTGGACGGCGTCGTACAACAAAGCCGTTTGAACGACTTGAACCCGGACGACATTGCTTCCGTTGAAGTACTGAAAGGTGCCGCAGCAGCAGCTGTTTGGGGTACTCGTGCGGCCAACGGTGTGATCATGATCACCACCAAAAAGGGCAAGGCGAACGCCAAGGGCTACAACGTGGAGGCACGTTTCTCGGTGGGCGTGGACCGCATCAACCGCGAGTACGAAAAGCAGAGCACCTTCGGTCAGGGCGTGAACGGTAACTTTGTGCCCAACAACGCACTGAGCTGGGGCGATAAAATTGCTGACCGCAAGGGTGGTGCAGATTCCGTGATCACCACGGGTCGCTACTTTGAGGCCGCAGACGGCACCAAGTACTACCCCATTGCGGAGCGCCGCAGCCAGGATGTGTACAACCAAGCCAACCGCGATCAAGTGTTCCGCGACGGTTTGACGATGGACAAAAGCATCAGCTTGTCCGGCGGCAGCGAGCGCGGCAACTTGTTTGTGAGTTTGTCGGATTGGGACCAAAAGGGCATCCTGAACGGTTTCTCCGACTACCGCCGTACCACCGGCCGTGTGAATTTTACCAACAACTTGAACAACAACCTGAAAGTGGGCATGAACGCGTTCGTGTCCAAAGTGAGTTCGAACCGCGTTCAGCAGGGATCGAACTTGAACGGTTTGTACTTGGGTTACTTGCGTACGCCAGCGGACTTTGATAACTCCGACTACACAGGTACCTACTACGACGCCAACGGAATCCCCACCGTGGGAGCTCACCGCGGCTACCGTCGCTACCTGGGTGATGCCGTTCCTACCTACAACAACCCAGGTTGGACACTCAACAAGCAGGTCAATACTTCCGAGGTGAACCGCATCATCATCACCCCCGAACTCAACTTGCGTTGGGGCGGTGTGCACCAATTGACGGCTCGTTACGGTTTGGACTACAGCGGCGACGACCGCATCACCTTCTTCCCGGTACGTTCTGCCGCCAGTTTGGCCAACGGTTCCTTGACCGACGAACACATCAGCGAGACCGAGTCTTCGTTGTTGGTTTTTGACCGTTCTACCTACAAGTTGAACGAACAAACCAACATGGCTTTAACGGTAGGTTACACTACCAACTCGCGCCGTTTCCGCTCCATCGGCGGCAACGCGTTCAACTTCATCATTCGCGACCAAGAGCGCTTCACACTGGGCAATGCCACCACGGCAAACAACAGCCCCTTCAACAGCCGCTCAACGGTAATCAACAACCGCGGCTACGCCGTAGTGAACTTGGATTGGAAAGATCGGTTGTTTGTAGAATTGACCGGAGCGGCGGAAGCAGCTTCTACCTTTAAAGGTCAGTTCTTCTACCCGTCTGCCAACTTGGCCTACGACCTGACCAAAGATTTGAACATGGACCCAAGCGGTCTTTCTTTCTTGAAGGTTCGTGCTTCTGCCGGTACGGTGGGTGTTGAACCGCCCGCGTACATTTGGACCACCAACTACGTTTCTGCCAGCTCAACTTCCGGATGGGGTGAGGTTCTGGACGCCAGCTACTACGGCGGCTCTACGTACCGTTCTACCGTTCAAGGAAATCCGAACATCGCTCCTGAGCGCAAGACGGAATACGAAGTAGGTTTTGACGCCCGCTTCTTGAACAACAAGTTGAGCTTGAGCGGTACCTACTACCAAAACACCACCGTTGGTGCCATCTTTGCTGTGGACGTTCCGGCCTCTACCGGTTTCTCCTCCAAGTGGGACAACGCCGCCACCATCTCCAACACCGGTTTGGAATTGGATGCAAAATTGGACGTAGTAGACACCCGCGATTTCAAATGGAATTTGTACGGCAACTTCACCCGCAACCGCAACATGGTTGAGGATCTGCAAGGTGTTCAGTCCATCTTCTTGGCAGGCTTCACCGGTTCTTCTTCCCGTGCGGTTGAAGGACATGCCTTGGGTGCTTTGTGGGGCGGCAAGTTCCAGCGCAGTGCCGACGGCAAGTTGATCTTGGACGATAATGGCTTCCCTCAGCAAGCCATTGAGGAGGGCGTTATTGGCGATCCAAACCCAGACTACCGTGCTGGTTTCGGAACTTCTTTAACCTTTAAAGGCGTGTCCATGAACGTTTTGTTTGAAACGTCTCAAGGTCAAGACATGTGGGCAGGTACCTCCGGCGTATTGAAGTACTTCGGTGTGGATCCTGAGACCGCCAACGAGATCACGGTTTCTGCAGAACAAGCAGGTTTGGTGAAAAATATCTACGGCGAGTCCATTGCGGACGTTGCAACTGCCAACACCGACGGAACCTACACCGTTCGCGGTAACTTGGGCAACTTCGGCACGGACAACGACGTGTGGTTGGACCAAAACTGGTACACCGGTTTGGGCGGTGGCTTCGGCCCGGTTTCCGAGCACTTCATCACCGACGGTTCTTGGACTCGTTTGCGTGAATTGAGCTTGGGCTACAGCATCCCGCGCGCTACAGCCAAGAAAATGGGACTTTCCTCATTGGATTTGGGCTTCACCGGCCGCAACCTGTTGCTCTGGTCTCCGTTCAAAGGGGTTGATCCTGAATTGAACTTGACGGGCGTTTCCAACGGTCGCGGTTTGGATTACTTCACCAACCCCGGCACGAAGTCGTTCATCTTCTCCGTGCGTTTGGGCCTTTAATCAACTCCCATAAAAAATAGAAAACATGAAAAATTTCGTGAAATTCGGGAGTGCAGTTGGCGTTGCCGCAGTCTTGCTGACGGCGTGCGAACCCAACGACATCAACTCCACCAATCCCAATCAATTTTCGGACGCATCTCCGGAATTGATGATCACCGGTGCCCAGCTGGCCAACGTTATGGTTCAGGAGGGTGAGCTGGCCCGCATGGGCGGCATCTTTGC
>CANHXZ010000153.1 GCA_947464785.1 Flavobacteriales bacterium
CGGGAAGTTTTGGCCCGAAAAGGCAAGAAAAAGAAGCAGAACGCGGTGGTGACCGCAGCATTTTCGTTTGTGTTGGCCACCGGAGTGGTGCTCAGTGCCGCGCTGTACTGGGGCGCCCCGTTGCTGGGCCAACTGTTTCATTCCGAACAACTTCCCAAGCATTTGTCCGTAGTGGCCGTCCTCCTGATTCCGTGGGGTTGGTTCCAGTTGCGGTCCGACGTCTTTCGCGCCAAGAACAACCTTTTGGCCTACGGCCTGTGGCAGTACGGCTCCCTCACGTTGTTGGCGTCCATCCTGTTGTTTTTGGTGCCGGTGGACACCTCCGTTTTTTCCCCGGTGACCCTGTTGCTGTTGGTTTTGTTGCCGTTTTTGGCGTGGAACCTGTGGAAGTTGCGCGCCCCGGCCGCGTCCGTTTCCCTTCCGGAACAACGCGCGGAGTGGAAGCAGGCCTTGCCCGGCGCCACCTCCATGCTGGTGAGCAGTTTGCTGTACTTGGTCCTCTCGTGGTCCGACACCCTCATGATCGGCTACTTTCTGGACGAAAGCGCCGTGGGGCTGTACCGGGTGTCGTTTAAAGTGGCCACCCTCATTGTGTTTGCGCAGTTTGCCGTGAACGCCCAAGCGGCACCGGACATTGCGCGCTACTGGGCCCAAGGAAACCGCGAATTGCTGCAAAATGCCGTCACGCGGATTGCGTGGATCAATACGGTGGTGGCCCTGCCGGCCTTTTTGGTTTTGACCGTGGCCGCCCCTTGGTTTTTGGGCTTTTTTGGGGCGGACTTTACCGCCCAGGCCGGCACCCTCCGGTGGCTGGCGCTGGGTCAATTGACCAATGCGTTGTGCGGTCCGGTGATGTACCTCCTGAACATGACCGGTCACGAGAAGTCGGCCCGAAACACCATGGCGGTAGGGGTGGTGGTGAACCTCGTAGGAAATGCCGTGTTGATTCCCACCGTGGGCATTGCCGGGGCGGCGATTGCCACGAGCTTTACCATGGCCCTGTGGAACGTCTGGGCGATGGTGGCGGTGTACCGCAAAACCGGCATACGAACGTTTCTCTTTTGGCGTTGATTGGAGCATGAACGCGGCTCCCGATTTTGCCATCATTGGCGCGGCAAAGGCCGGCACTACGCAACTGGCGGGGTGGTTGGCGCAGCACCCGGGAATCTATTTGAGTCCGGTGAAGGAACCGCATTTTTTTGGTCGGGAGTTTGACCCCGCCCAGTTCTCTGATTCCTACCGACGCCAGCACCCCCCTTTGCCCGCAGACTATTTTTCCCAGCTGCCTCTGGCCCCCGTGCACTTGGCCTTTGTGCGCGACTCCACTCAGTATACCCAGCTGTTTGCCGCCGCCGAACCGCACCAGGTGCGGGGCGAGTGCAGCACGGGCTATTTGTTTTCCACCACCGCCGCTGCGGAATGGTCCGCCGTTCGGCCAGACGCCCGTGCGGTGGCTCTTTTGCGGGATCCGCGGGACCGAGCCCTTTCGCACTACAGCATGGCGCTTCGCTACGGCTACGTCCAAGGGTCTTTTGCACAAGAGTGGGAGGCCGACGCCCGACGTTCGCCCAAAGGATGGGGACGGTCCGAGAATTTTTTTGAATTGGGTTGCTACGCCGACGCCGTAGAACGGTGGATGACGGCCTTGGGCCCGGACCAACTGTTGCTGGTGGATTTTGCCGACCTCCGCGATTTCCCTGTGGAAACGTACAACCGAGTCCTCCGCCATTTGGGGTTGGCTCCGGTGGACGCCGTTCCGGAAGCGGAGCGGTTTGCGGCGCGCACCCCGCGGTTCCCGCGGGTGAACCGCTGGCTGCACGCCAGCGGTGCGGCGCACGCGGCACGCCGCCTCATCCCCAGCACTTTGTGGTCTTCCCTGAAAAACAAGTGGCTGGCCCCGGGCAAGCCCACCTTGCCGGCGGACGTGCGCGCGGCGCTGCGCGCCGCCTACCTCCCAGACCAGCAGCGCCTGCAGGCGCTGCTCGCCCAAAAAGGCCTGCACCTTCGGTCCGTAGACGCCTTTCTGGCGGAAAACGAATAATCCCCACCCCGCGCGGAACCTCACCCCGCGCAAATGCGTAAATTTGTGCCCGTTATGGAATACAACTCCACCTTTCTGCTTCAGTTTTTGTACCAATGGCGCAAGCCTTTGCTCGCGTTGCCGCTGGTAGCCGGGCTGTTGGGCGTCGTCGCCTCCAGCTCCTGGTTCATCAAGCCCCTGTACAAGAGCTCCGTCATCGTTTTCCCCGCCACCACCAACTCCGTCTCCAAAGTTTTGCTGCCGCAAACCAGCTTTTCCGAAGACGACATGTTGGCTTTTGGCGCCGAAGAACAGGCCGAACAGCTCATTCAAATTTTGAATTCCGACGAGATTTTTGACACCATCGCCGTCAAATTCAACTTGTTGAAGCACTACGACATCGACCCCACCGGGAAGTACAAGATGACCTACTTGCGCGAAGAATTCAACGACAAAATTTCCTTCCAGCGCACCCAGTTCATGTCCGTGGAGATTCAGGTTTTGGACACCGATCCCAAAATGGCGGCGGACATCGCCAACGAGATTGTGGACATGCTGGACCGCGTCAAGTCTCGCATTCAGCGCAACCGCGCCGGGTTCGGCTTCAAAATCGTCAAGGGCGAGTACGACAAGGTTCGGGACGACGTCTTGGAAATGGACGCGGAGCTGCGCAATTTGCGCAAAAAAGGCGTACACGACTACGAGCAACAAAGTGCCGTCATTTCCGAGCAATTGGCCACGGCCATCTTGGAGGGGAAAGACAAGAAAATTGTTCGTGAGTTGCAGAACATGCTGGACACCTTGGCGCGCTACGGCGGTCGGTACGTAGCCCTGCGGGACGAGCTGTACTTGCTCAAGCAAGAGGAAGTGAAAATCCGCACGAAATTGGATCAGGCTCGCGTGGACGCAGAGCAGTCCATGCCCGCCACCTTCCGCGTGACCAAGGCCATCCCGGCCGAGCGCAAAACCTACCCCATTCGATGGTTGATTGTGGCAATTTCCATGTTCTCTGCCTTTGTGGGCACCATGCTCTTTATTTTGGTGGCCAACGCCATTAAAGACCTCCGCCTGAAAGAAGCGTGAACGCGCCGCTTCCACCGCGTTGGGTTTGGGCCGTTGGCTTGGCCCTGGGACTGTTTCTTGCTGCTGCGGTAGCTTGGGAACAGTACGTCCTGCTGGCCGTGCCGGTGGTGCTGGCGGTGGTGTGGTTTGCTTTTGTTCGGATGGACTGGTTGGTTTTGGCCGTGGTGGCGATGACCCCCCTGAGCGTCACCCTGCAGGACCGCGGGTTCAACGTGGGCCTCAGCTTGCCCACGGAACCCTTGCTGTTTGGCATCACCCTCCTTTTGTTTTTCCGACTCATCATGACCGGCCGCATCAATCGGGAAGTGGCGCGCCATCCGGCTTCCTTGGCCATCTACTTCTACTTGGGCTGGATGTTGCTCACCTCCATCACCAGCTCCATGCCCCTGGTCAGCATCAAGCACTGGGTTGCGCGC
>CANHXZ010000154.1 GCA_947464785.1 Flavobacteriales bacterium
CGGCCCCCACTCTATTGTTCATTGGAATTCGCTCCTTGATTGGTAGTTTTTGGGCTGCAGCGGGTTGGTGGATGTGGAGTGGCGATTTACCTTCCTGGACCTGGAGTGCCGCTGCATGGCAAGCCGTGGGATTGGGTTGCTTGGGTTTTTTGGGGCTGTGGGCCTTTGTACGGAGCTTGAATTCAGACCATTCCGCATCCGCTTTGGTAGGTCAGTCCTTAAACGTTGTGGTGGGTTTTGCAGTGGGAACGGCCTTGAGCGGAACTTGGCCCAGTAGGTACCAGCTACTGGCCGCCACCTTGCTGCTCTCCATTCAATTGCTTTTGTTGTTCCGACGCGGCGGTATTCGCGGCTGGATCCCTGCCGCAGCAGGCTTGGCGTACGGCTTGTACTACCCGTTATCCGTACCTGCTCTTCGGGAATTGGGGCCCCTATCGTTTTTCTTGGTAGCGGAATGGACGCAAGGGCTTTTGGCCTTGGCACTGGGTACTGTTGGGGGCGAATGGAAACGGTTCAATCATCCCCTTCTTCGGCAAGCCGGCATCCAAGCCGCCTTTTCAACCGGCGGTCAACTCGCCTATTTTGGGGCTTTAGGGGCGGCGGCCCTGCCGCAGGTGGTGCTGCTCAGCGGTTTGGGATTTTCCGTCAATTACTTAGCGCTTCACCGCCCAAAATCGAAAGAAGATTGGGCGTACTTAGCCTATTTTGGTGCCGCCGGACTCACGGGTGCGTGGCTGACGCTGATGAATTAAAGCTGGTCCCAGGTAGCTTCCACACTCCACTGGCGCGGCTCGTGCGTCCAAGGATCGTCAAACCCCAAGAAACCTGCATGCAGCCCGATGCAGGAGGCATGTTGCCAAGGTTGCGCTCCATAGGCCACATCTCCACGCACGGGGTAACCGTGGGCACTCAATTGAGCACGAATTTGGTGGTATCTGCCCGTCATCAGCTCAACCGAAATCCGGTCTGGCTCGGCAGTTGATTGGGCCCGAAGACCCATTTTTAAGGCCCCCGGCTGTTCGTTTTCCACAACATCCATCCGGAATGCGGCAGGATTTTTCACGCCCAAATCCCACCATTCCACAGCCCCTTCCACCCACGGACGCTCCAACCAGGCGGTGTATAATTTTCGAACCCGACGGTGCTCAAAAAGCTGCATTAAGGGAGCAACCGCTGATTTTTGGTAGGCAAACAACACCAAGCCGGAAGTAGGCCGGTCCAATCGATGAATGGGCCAGACGGTCCTGCCCAAACGATCGGACACCACCTCCTGCAAATTCGGGTGCCCCAACCGATCGGGCTCCACCATCAAGCCCGCGGGCTTGAACCAAACGCCTAAACGTTTGTCTTCTTCGACCGGGTACGGTGCCATTCTACTGCGGAGGTGTACAAAAGCATCATGAACATGCCGTAAAAAGCGTCTTCTGCGGGAATAGTACCCAGGCGTATGCCCATGTTTTCTTGGTTGTTGTACCAAACAACGGGCTCGTCCAAGCCCGTGCCCGTCAACACGCCGTTAACCAGAAAAAACGGCACCAAACTGATGGCCCAACCCCGAAAAAACGGACCCAACCAGGCTACCCGATAGCGCAAAACCAAGGCCAAGGCCAACGCAGTAAAGGCAAAGGTGAGTGCCGGATAGGCACGATCTGCGAAGGCTGCTGCGCCCAGCGCCGTCGCCACCAAAAGAATCCAAGCGGTAACTCGGGGCCATTTTTGGCCGCGCTCCGTCCAGGGAAAAAACAGGTTCAATACTTCGTAGATGAACATACACGCAAAAGGCACCACCACAAAAAACAACCACTCTTCAATAGGCAGCCCTAAGGGCTTCCAACCCACCACGTAACGGTTGGAAAATCCCCAATATCCTTCCGCAGTAAAGTGTACGTCCCACGGTATGAAAACCACCAGTACCGCGAGTGTACCTACCAACAAGGAGCGCCAGTATTGAATGTACCGGATGCGGGATTCAAACGAACGGGACAGCGGTCCAAAAAAGGTGAAGGCGATCAGGCCTAAATACAGGTATTTCTCCATGCTAAGCCTGTTGCTGTGCGCGTTGCTGTTCCTTTTTCAGGGCGGCTGCCTCTTCCCGAATCAACTGCCGGGGAACCCATAACATGCCAAAATGGGCGGATTCCTCCTTGGTCAGAACTTTGTGGTGCATTTTGTGCAGCCTACGAACGGCCCGAAAATAGGGGGTGTCGATGTTTCGAATCCAGCGAAAACGCTGATGAATGAACAACTCGTGCACGAAAAAATAAGTCAAGCCGTAGGCAGCAATCCCGAATCCAAAGCCCACAGATACCCAGACGTTATTCATCATGCCCAACATGATGCACAACCAACTTGGGATGGCGAAAATCAGGAAAAAGGCATCGTTTTTTTCAAAAAAACCCGGCTCCTTGGTGTGGTGGTCTGCGTGCAAAAACCACAACCAACCGTGCATGAGGTATTTGTGCGCCGCCCAAGCAGCACCTTCCATCAAAACAAACGCGGCTACACCGGCCAAAAGGGGTCCCCAGTTTTCCATAATTTTTTTAACCGCTTCGGTGCGGGAATGTTTGCCGACGGTCCGAATTAATGGACCGTCGGGACGTTTTTCAGTACTTCTACCAAATAAGCAAAACTCTTGGCCACGGACGCACTATTCACGCGCTCATCCGGGCTGTGCGCTCCGGTGATGGTGGGGCCAAAACTGATCATCTCCATGCCCGGGCAGCGCTCGCCAATGATTCCACATTCCAATCCGGCGTGGCAGGCATTGACGTGGGGCTCTTCCGAAAAGAGGGACACATAGGTATCGCGCATCAACGAGGCCAAAGCACCACCCGGTGCGGGATCCCATCCGGGGTAGGAACCGGCAAAGTGGGTATCCAATCCAGCCAAGGCAAATTGCCCACGCAGGGCCTGGGCGGTAGCCATTTTCTCAGAATCCACGCTGGAACGCGTTAAACATTGTACCGATACCGATCCATTGCCCACTTCCAACTTGCTGACGTTGTTGCTGGTTTGAACCAAGCCAGGTATGGACGGACTCATGCGAACGATTCCGTTGGGTGCCGCCGCTACGGCGCGGATTAATTTGCCTTGAAGCACGGGATCCAAGCTCCATTCGGGCGTCTCGACTTCCTTCCATTCAAGAGTTAATCCACTATCCGTCAGTAAGTATTCCGACGTCAATTCGTCTTTTGCTTTAGCTAAGCAATCCAGTGCCTTTTGCAGGTGGCTGGAGGCCACGGCCACCACCGTTTTGGCCTCGCGGGGAATCGCGTTTCGGAGGCTGCCTCCCGCCCACTGGGCAACCAGGATGCACGCGGCTTCTTCCAAAGCGACCAAAAGTCGGGCCGAAAGAACATTGGCATTGCCGCGTCCCAGATGGATGTCCATGCCGGAATGCCCGCCGGTCAGACCGCGCAAGCGCAGTTCCAAACCGGTGTACCCGGAAGGAATACGGGACGGCGAGTAGGTCCCTTCC
>CANHXZ010000155.1 GCA_947464785.1 Flavobacteriales bacterium
AAGCATTCCCGCAGCGGGCGGGCTTGCGAGCTGTGCCGAATCCATGGATGCACCCACCGTGGATTGTGCACGTGCTTCCAGGTTGGATCCAATAAGACCCAGCGCAACCGCACAAGCGGTCCACGAAACAAAACAGGATTGGGTGCGTACGGCCACGTTTAAAGGTACAATGCCGGACCCTCACGGAGCAATGCCTCGCACCAACTGATGCCAGCCGCTCCGGTCCAAGGTTCGTGCTTGGGTGAAAAATCAACCGAAGGACGTTCTTCAACTAAAGCGGGTAGTGTACCTCCCCATTGACTTGCCATCCAACTATTTAAATCATGAACGTACTTGTGCCATAGGGGCTCGTTGCTGTTTACCAACGGCTCCAATTCCGGACCTAAAATTTCCCAAAAGGGCAATCCAGCCCACTGCGTTTGGAGGGTGCGCCACAAGGCTTTTCGCCACGGAACAGAGTCGTCCAATCGCGCGGTCCAACCCGTGCGACCGGCGTCGTGCCGCAAGGGAATGCTGAAATCCAAGTGTGGCCGCGAGCTGGGATGATCAGCGGTTCCGATTTGCGCTAAATTACTGATTCGCAATCGATTGCGAAAAGTTTGTTTCGGGAACCGTTCGCTCAACCCAATGCGGGCACCGGGCTGCGCGGCCGCTTCCCACCACGCCTTGGGAGGCAGGATCAAGAGCGGGAGGACCGCTTCCGCTTGCTGTACCATTCCGAAAGGCCCCACAAGAGGGCAACCACCACTGCGATGGGCCAAAACTGCGATCTCTGGGGACCGTCCCCGTGCACAAAACTGAAAATACGGTTCCAGCGAATACGGTCTTTACCGGATGAGAAAACGTCCCAGCTGAAGAACACAAACACAGGCTTGCCCACGATGTGGTCTTCCGGCACAAACCCCCAGTACCGCGAGTCCTCCGAATTGTGTCGGTTGTCGCCCATCATCCAGTAGTAGTTCAGGCCAAAGGTGTACTCTGTAGCCGGTTTGCCGTCCAGTAAATACCCGGCACCGTTGCTTTCCAAGGTATGCCCTTCGTAGGCAGTGATGCAGCGTCCGTACTTCAAAACGTGATCGCGATCCAGTGAAATGGTAGCGCCCTTTTGCGGCACCCACAGCGGGCCGTAGTTGTCCCTGGACCACTTATAAACCACCGTATCGGAATGACCGCCCACCGGATTGGGGAATACGGGCCGACTGTCGATAAAATTGGACAAAAACCAGGCTTGTGCTTGCGGCAGGGAATCACCGTATCCCGTACGTGCCGCATTGGCCGGACTGATCAGCGGACGCACCTCCACCACGCCGGGGTACTGCTTGAAGCCTGCCAATGCAGACTCACTCACCGTGGCAATGTACTCGTTCTGGGAAATGGGCAGAATGTCCGACACGTTCTGGTTGTTCACCTGGTAGTTGTCCGGAATGTAGTTCAGGTCAAAGGACTTTTTCAACGCCAAGGCATTGAAACCGGTGCCGTTGGTGCGCACGTAGTAGGAAAACTGTCCGTTGCTTCGGGTTGGGAATTCCGTGGGTTTGCTGTTGATCCAAACCCGACGGTCCACAATCCGCAAGGTATCTCCACCCACGGCCACACAGCGTTTTACGTAGTGCTCTTTCTTGTCCACGGGCCGGTCCGGCTCTGCGGGGTAGTTGAATACCACGGCGTCGCCGCGCTCCACTTGGGCAAAACCGGGCAACCGGAAGTACGGCAATTGTACACCGTCCCAGTAGCAAGGCAAATCGGTTCCCGGAATGCGGTTGTGCATCAGGGGAATGGAAACCGGGGTTTCCGGCATGCGCAATCCGTAGCGCAACTTGTCCACAAAGAGGTAGTCGCCCACCAGCATGGACTTTTCCATGGACGAGGTAGGGATGTTGAAGGCCTCAAACGCAACGGCGCGTAAGGTTCCCGCCGCCACCACCGCAAACAAAATATTGTTCACCAAGGTGCCCACGCGTTGTTTGATCAAATCGTTGTCCCGCGTGCCGCGAACCAAGGGCTGCGTGTGGCTGAAATACCCCAAATAACCGCCCAAGGTCAAGGCGCTGTACACAGTGTGCTTGGTTTCGCGAAAACCGTGCATGTGCAGCAGCTCGTAGGTGATGATCAAGGACATGACGTTGTCGATCACCGGAACATAAGCGAAGAACGTCCAATAGGAGGGACGGTCGGCCAATTTGAGTACCTGTAGGGTTCGCCAAACCGGAACAAAGGCCCACCAAGCGGGCAATTTATTTGCGGTGAAGAAACGGTAGGTGAACAAACCGCGCAAGGCAGTGCCCACCAAGTAGTAGAGCAAAATTCCCATTACAAATACTTTTTAACCAAGGCTTCTACCAACGTTCGATCGTTCCAGCCGTCGGCGGTAGCCTGGTAGGTCAGCACCAGTCGGTGGCGCAAAACGGGAACCGCAACGGCGGCCACGTCTTCCTTATCGGGTGCACTTTTTCCGTTCAAATACGCATGCGCCTTAGCGGCTTGCACCAGCGCTTGACTGGCACGCGGCCCGGCACCCCATTGAATATAGGGTTTGTCTTCAACCGCACGCGGATTGCGCGTTGCGTGCACCAACCCAACGGCTGCTTCCACCACAGCCGGTGGAACCGGTAGATCAGACACTTCCTGCTGCAAATTCAACCAATCGTTTGCCGTCCAGACGGCTTGTGTTTGGTGTTGTGCGCCGGTGGTGGTTCGCTGCACAATGGCAACCTCTTCCTCATGCGTGGGATAGCCCAATTCAATCAAAAAAAGAAAGCGATCCAGTTGGGCCTCCGGAAGGGGGTAGGTACCCTCTTGTTCCACCGGGTTTTGCGTTGCCAAAACAAAGAACGGCTTGGGCAAGAGCTCGGTTTTGCCCATGGCCGTAACGCTGCGTTCTTGCATGGCCTCCAGCAAAGCGCTCTGGGTTTTGGGCGGGGTGCGGTTGATTTCGTCCGCCAACAAAACTTGGGCAAACAAAGGTCCCTTTTGAAAGACCAATTGGCGGTCTGCGTTCAACATTTCCGTTCCCAACACGTCGCTCGGCATCAAATCCGGGGTGAACTGAATGCGTCCAAAGTGTAAACCGGACGCTTGGGCCAGGCTCTTCACCAAAGTGGTTTTGGCCAACCCCGGAACGCCAACCAGCAGGGCGTGCCCGTTGCACAACATGGCCATGATGACCAAGTCAATGGCCTCTTTTTGACCCACAACGGTCTTTTCAATTTCCGCGCGAAGTTGGGCTATCATAGGGGAAGGGGACAGGATTGGAACGAAGGATCGATCCGGATGTAGGTGGATTTGCTTTTGTCGCGGATCCAAGCTTTAAATACTTCGTTTCGCTTGTCGTTTTCCGCAAAGGCTTTTAATTTGGTGAAATCGCTCGCCAAATTCGCTTGGTGCGGTTCGGTCCGACCGATCAATTTAACCACGCGAAAAAGCATGGTTC
>CANHXZ010000156.1 GCA_947464785.1 Flavobacteriales bacterium
ACCCAGCCCAAGCGTTTGGTACTGGTGCAGTACGACCTCTGGCCCGCCCTTCTCCACGCCTGCCGCACCCGCCGCATACCGTGGGGCGTGGTCAATGCCCGATGGACCCCCTCACTGCGCTGGACGCGCAACTTGTGGCAATCCGCTTCCTGGATCACCGTCCAAACCTCGGAGGACGCAGCGCACTTCCGGCGCCTCGGATTGAACGCTCAGGCCGTGGGCGATACCCGGTTCGACAACGTCGTTGAACGCGCCTCCCAACCGTTGCCCCTTAACTGGCTGCCCCCTGCCTTCGCGGCCTTCAACGACGCCCAAGGATTGGTGGTATTGGGCTCGGTGTGGCCGGAAGATGCTCCCTTGGTGCTTCCCCTGATTGCCCGCTTTCCGGAGTACAAATGGCTGGTGGTGCCGCACGACGTCGGCGAAGAATCCCTTCGCTTTTGGGCCTCCAAAATACCGGTCCCGCACTTGCGTTGGTCCCAGCTGGAAGGCGTGAATGTTGAAGATTCCGACCGCACCCTGCACCCCGAAAACGCGCGCGCACTTGTGGTGGACCGTGTGGGGCTCCTTTTTTCACTCTATTCCCTAGCCTCCTTCGCCTACGTGGGCGGAGGTCGTTCCGACGGACAGCACAACTACTGGGAGCCACTTGCCTGGGGCGTTCCCACGGCAATTGCCCACGAGGGCTTGGAAGCACGCACGGACGCACGGGAAGCGGTGGATGCCGGCTTCTTGCATCCCGCACACGATGCAGAAAACCTGTGCGAACAATGGGTTCGTTGGCAAAACAATCCTCCCCAAGGATGCACCGCGTGGATGCAGCAAAAAGGCGGTGCTTCAGAGGCTACCCTTCGGGCGATCCTTCCGACTTGATCCCTTCCCCGGTCGTCCCCAGGAGTCCCTGATCAACCCCCAGTAAAAAGGCATATTCCATCGCCACATCGCGGTACGCTTGGAATCGGCCCGACGCCCCTCCGTGCCCCGTCTCCATGTCGCAGTGCAAATAGACCGGTTTCCGGTTGGTCCGAACGGCGCGAATTTTAGCAACCCACTTGGCGGGTTCCCAATACTGCACCTGGCTGTCGTGCAAACCGGTAGTCACCAAAAGCGCCGGGTAGTCGACGGCCTGAACCTGATCGTAGGGCGAATAGGACAGCATGCGGAAATACGCTTCCTGTTCGTTGGGATTGCCCCACTCTTCGTATTCTCCGGTGGTCAAGGGAATGGACGAGTCCAGCATGGTCGTCACCACGTCTACAAAAGGAACATCGGCCACAATTCCCCGGAACAAATCCGGTCGCAAATTGAGCACCGTGCCCATCAACAAACCGCCGGCACTGCCGCCCATGGCGTAAAGGCGGGAACCGTCGGCCCAGCGAGAAGAAACCAAGTGCTCCGCACACGCAATGAAGTCCGTGAAGGTATTGAGCTTGTGCTCCATCTTGCCGCGGTCGTACCAAAAGCGACCCATTTCCTGACCGCCCCGAATGTGCGCAATGGCGTAGCCGTAGCCGCGCTCCAACCAGCTCAAACGCGCGGAAGAGAACGACGGATCCAACGAGTAGCCGTAGGAGCCGTATCCGTACACCAAGAACGGAATGGGACCCGCTGCATCTGCAGGAACCACCAACGATAGGGGGATGCGTGTACCGTCTGCGGCAGTGGCCCAGATGCGGTCTGTGCGGAATTTTTCGGCGTCGTATCCGCCCACTACTTGCTGCACCTTGCGCAGGCGTCGCTCGCGGGTGTTCATGTGGTAGTCAAATACCTGACTGGGCTGCACCAAAGAGGTATAGCCCATCCGAAGCCATTCCGTATCGTAGTCCGGATTGGCCCCCAGGTAGGCGGTGTAGGCCGCGTCCTCAAAAGCAACTTCGTGCTCCAGTTGGGCAGTGTCCCAGGTTTTTACCACCACGCGGGTCAAGCCGTTGACGCGCTCCTCCAAAACCAGGAAGTTCGCAAACAGCTCCATGCCCTCGAGCAATACGTCCGGGCGATGCGGCAGCACCTCACTCCAATGATCGCGGCCGGTTTGATTCTCCGGGCACTGCATGAGTTTGAAGTTCTCCGCGCCGTCGGCATTGGTTCGGATGTACCAGCGGTCTTGAAAATGCGCCGCACCGTATTCCAACTGAGGGGTTCGCGGCTGAAAACACCGCCAGTCTCCGGTGGGCTGGTCCGCGCGCAACACGTGCATTTCGTCCGACGTGCTGCTGCCGGTGGCAATGACCAAGAACTTTTTACTCTTGGTTCGGTACACCGTGCAGGAAAACGCTTCGTCCTGCTCGTGAAAAAGCTCCACAGGCTGGGCTCCGGGAGCATGCACCTCCAACCGAACAATGCGGTCCACCCGCAGCGTTTGCTCGTCTTTGGTGGGAAAAAACACGTACGTGCCGCAAGCAGACCACGCCGCGGATCCAGCCGTTCCGGAAGCTACCAAAACGGGAGGAGCATCGCTTCCCAACACGGTACGGTACAATTCGTAGCGGCGTCGGCTCACGAAGTCCACGCCGTAGATCATCTCGCGGTGGTCCGGCGCGAGAAATAAACCGCTCACCTGGCAATAGGCATGACCTTCAGCCAATTTATTGACGTCCAGGAGCAATTCTTCTTCTCCAACCGGCTCCCCGCCCGCGTCAGACTTGCGGCAGTGGAACGGATACTCCTTGCCCTCCTCGTAGCGCGTGTAGTACCAGAAACCTTCGCGCAAAACCGGCACGCTTTCGTCCACTTGGGGAATGCGGCCCACCATTTCTTGGTAGAGCGTTTCCTCCAGCGCACGGACGGGCTCCATTTCGGCCCGACGGTACTCGTTTTCGGCTTCCAGGTGGGCAACGACCTCCGGGTTGTCGCGGTCGTTCAACCAGAAATAGGGATCAATGCGCTCGTGGCCGTGGATTTCCATCCGATGGTCCCGACGCGGGGCAACGGGTTCTATTCCCATTTCACGCGCGACTTTTCCTGTAAAATACGCTTCAATCCTTCCTTCGAAGGGGTGTGGGCTGGGTTGTACTCCACGGCCTTGCGGTAGTCCTTTTCCGCATTGGTCAAATCGCCGCCGCGTTCGGCCGCAAAGGCCCGCCCGTAGTACGCACGGTAGTTGATCTCTTGCGCCTTGATGCTCTGGCCAAAATACGTGCGCGCCTCCACGAGCATATTCAATTCCAAATGGATGAATCCCAAGTTAAAAAAGGGTTCCGGATCGTTGGGGTTCAATTGACCGCAGGTGGTAAACGCAGCAATCGCTGGGTTGTAGTCCTTGCTGCCCAAGTGGAACATCCCCAAGTTGTAGTAGGCTTTGGCGTTTTTCGGGTCTTGGTCGATGATTCGCTGAAAATACCCACCGGCCAAACCGGAATTCAACCCCGTGTGGAGCACACCGGCCATGTCCAAGGCGGGCACAAAGGTGGGATTCAGGTCGATGG
>CANHXZ010000157.1 GCA_947464785.1 Flavobacteriales bacterium
TGGGATACCGTCGTTCGCCATCGTTCCGAAAAAACGTCAACACCAACATCAACGTGCTGTTGACGATGCTCTTGGGCGGCTTTTGGCACGGTTCCTCGTGGAACTTTGTGCTGTGGGGAGGGATGAACGGCGCCGGTTTGGTGGTGCATAAATACTGGAAGCGCATCCGGCCCTACAACGCCGGGCACTGGGCGGCGCGCGTGATGGGGGTTTTGCTCACCTTTTTGTTCATAACGTTTACCCGCATCTGGTTCCGCGCCCCCACTTGGGACGGGGCCTTGGAGGTACTCGGCCGAATGACCACCAACATGCAGTGGAACTTACTGGACGACGTTGTTCTTGGATTTTGGAAACCCCTACTGGTTTTTGCCTTAGGCATGGGCATTCATTGGATTCCTGAAGCGATTAAAGCGGCATACCGACGGCGGTTTGCGCGGGCGTCGGTTTGGGCTCAGGCCGGAATTTCGGTCTTGGCGGTACTGTTTATGTACCAGGTCATGACCGCGGACGCACAGCCCTTTATTTACTTCCAGTTTTGAGGGAGGGAACGGACGGGTTGAATCCTTCCGGTTGCGGGGTCGCGTTCAACCGCCAGTAGTTTCGGTACACGTTGGCGATTTCAGCAATTTCGCGGGCATAGCGCCTTCCCGGGCTCCGCAAGACCGTTTCCACGTTTCCGTGCCATCGGGTTGGGTCCAAACCCTTGATACGTGCTCGTTTGTGTGCCCGAACTACCGGCGCAGGCCCGGTGTTGTAGGAGGCCAAAACAAAATAAAGACGGTCCGGTGCCGGAACCTGTCGGTCTGCCCAAAACTTATCCAAAAAGTGCAGGTAGTTGATGCCCGCACGCAAATTGCCCTCCGGGTGGTACAAATCGGTCCCCTTGGGCACGAATTTTTTGCCCGTTCGGGGCATCAGCTGCATCAAGCCCACCGCGCCTGCCGGAGAAACCACCGATCGTTTGAATCGACTTTCCCGATACGCCACCGCCAACACCAAGGGTGCGTCGTACAACCCCGTGGGATCGGCCCATTTTTGGGCCCACAAGTCAATAGTGCTGATGCTGTAGTTGGCCGGTCGGAGGGACCCTTGGGCGTAGTGCGTTTGGAACCAATGCCGGTAGCGTCGGCTGGATTTCTTGCCCAACAACCAATGGGAAATCTGCTGCTCCAATTCCACGCTTTCTGCCCGAAACGCCCATCCAACGGCCACTTCAGTGCCGGTAAGTACCCCGAAAGACCCGCGTCGGTTTTTGCGCTTCCAGGCCAAGGCCATCCACTTGGGAGCAACGGCCAACTGCGTAGCCCGTTGGAGCGGTTCGTTCAAAAGTTCCAAAAACAAATTGGAAGCCGAGGAGGCCGCAACGTAGATTTCGCCGTCGGCCTTGGCCCATTGGGTCAGTTCCGAGTTGTACGGAGATTCGCCCAAGGCCAGAAGCGTATCACCCGGTAAAACGGTTTCTCGTTGGGAGGACATCCAGTACATGGGCCCCTTCCACAGCGGAACGCCAAACCGCATGCCCACGGCATCTTGTGCCAATAAATTGCCGCAAGCCACATCGGCACGCCCTTGGCGCACACTGTCCAAAGCGGCCAATCGGGTAGGGGCAAATGTGATTTCCAGCTTGAGCTGAGCGTCGTCGGCAAACCACTTCAGGAGTTGGTAATCAAACCCCGTGGGAAGCCCTTCTTGAATTCGGAATACACCAAAATCAGGCACCAATACTGCTTTTAACCGCCCGGGTTCCCGCAAGCCGGGAAGAAAAAGGGCGTCACGGTCGTCCCGATCGGACCACCGATTATCGGCCCAAAAAACCAGTCCAAGAACCGCAAAAAGTCCAATAATCAGGCGCTTTTTCACACCGAAAGGTAATCAAATTCGCCGCAATGGGACGTACTTTTGCATCATGTTAGGCCTCAAGCTTCCGACCGATCCCCGTTGGGCGACTGCCGCGCAGCACCATCTGGAAGACCTGTTGACGGACCACGCTTACTGCGAACAAAAGGCAGCATCAACCGCCATTTCCCTGCTGATTACCTACCCGGAACACACGGAATTGGTGCGCGAAATGGCCGCTTTGGCGCGCGAAGAAATGAGTCACTTTGAAATGGTTCACCAATTAATGGTGAAGCGCGGCTTTGTTTTGGGAAGGGAACGCAAAGACGAGTACGTGGCGGCCTTGCAGCAGCACTTCCCCAAGACCAAGGACCGGAACCTGCGCTTGATTCATCGGTTGTTGGTGGCCGCCTTGATTGAAGCGAGAAGCTGCGAGCGATTTCGCGTGATTTCGGAGACCCTACAGGACGAAGAATTGGCGCGGTTTTACCGCGGATTGATGTCTTCTGAGGCCGGACACTACACCCTTTTTCTCCGATTGGCCCGCGATACGGCCGGACGCGATCAAGTGGATCCCCTTTGGGAAGGATTGCTGGAGTACGAGAAGAATTTAGTGGCATCCTTTGAACGCCCGCAACACATACACGGATAACTAACGAACAAGACATCCCCTATGGAATCATTGAAAACAACTGCCCTTACGGACATCCACCGTTCGATGGGCGCCAAAATGGTCCCCTTTGCGGGCTACGAAATGCCGGTTCAGTACGCCGGTTTGCTGCACGAGCACCACGCCGTCCGCAACGCTGCGGGCCTGTTTGACGTTTCCCACATGGGAGAATTTACCGTGGAAGGCCCGGGAGCCTTGGACTTCCTGCAGTACGTCACCAGCAACGACGTTTCCAAGTTGGTTCCCGGAAAGGTGCAGTACTCCTGCTTGCCCAATTCCGACGGCGGTATTGTAGACGATTTGTTGGTGTACTGCCGCGGCGAACAGAAGTATTTGCTCGTGGTCAACGCCTCCAACATCGATAAAGACTGGGCCTGGCTCCAGCAGTGGGCTCCCCAGTTTGACGTGCGCATGGAGAACCAGTCCGAACAGTGGTCCTTGTTGGCCTTGCAGGGCCCCCACGCCGCAGCATTGCTCCAGCCCTTCACCAGCACCGACTTAGGTGGATTGGCGTATTACTCGTTTGCGGAGGGAGAGCTTATGGGCTTCCCCGGCGTGCTATTGTCCGCTACGGGCTACACCGGAGCCGGTGGATTTGAATTGTACCTCCCCAACGACGCCGCAGAAACCGTGTGGAAGACGTTGCTGGACGCCGGTGCGGTACCCGCAGGTTTGGGCGCCCGGGATACGCTGCGCTTGGAAATGGGCTATTGCCTCTACGGAAACGACATCGACGACACCACCAATGCCCTGGAAGCGGGCTTGGGCTGGATCACGAAATTCAGCAAGGACTTCATTCAGAAACCGCACTTGGAAAACGTAAAAGCAA
>CANHXZ010000158.1 GCA_947464785.1 Flavobacteriales bacterium
ACCCCTCGCCCAGGTCCCATGTGTTCGTGTTCAACTGGTCATCCTCGGACTGCGAAAAGCTAACATCGGCGGTCCATTTGTAGTTCTCCTTTTTGAACTTATACTCGTACCGCAAAGACGCGTCCCAATTGAAGCTGGTGCTGCTGCTGGTGTCAAACTGCGTGGCGTACGTCGTGTCTGGCCAAAACTTATTCAAGTTGCCGTAAAACGTAGTATCGTACCCCGAGCGTATCCCTTGATTGAGTCCTGCAGAAAGGTTGAATTGGTGTTTCGTTTTGATTTTGAAATCAGCACCCCCGCGTGCCGTGTAGCCAATGTTGCGGTTTAAGCCTCCGCTGATTTGACTCACGAAGGCGTTTTCCGGAAGGGTGACGAGCCGCAGCGTATTTCCGGTGCTGAACGTCTGCCGATCGTCCCAGGAACCGTTTAAGAAAAAATTGGTCTCTCCCACTTTCTGCGCCAAATTCACGGCTCCATTGTACTTGTTTCGGGTGCCTACCCCGGCAAGGACATCACCGTTCAACCCAGACTTTGTGTTTTTCGTGGTGACAATATTGATGATGCCGCCCGTGCCATCGGCTTGAAACTTAGCACCCGGGTTGGTAATGGTTTCCACTTTGGAAATGGACGACGCCGGTATGCGATCAAATGCATTTTGACCGGACATCCCCAGCAAGGAGGCGGGGCGTCCATCGATGAGGATGGTAACGTTTTCCTGGCCGCGCAAGGCGATATTTCCATCAATATCGATGGCCACGTTGGGCACTTGGCGCAGAACGTCGGTACCCGACCCCCCTTGAACTTGCAAATCGGATTTAACATCGTACACCTTGCGGTCAATTCCGTTCAATTGGGCGGGGCCGTCGGATACAACCTTCGCTTCCCGCAACTCTTGTGTTTGCGGCGTTAGGGGCAATTTGCCCAAGTTGATGGGTGCGTCATTTACTTCGACGGGGCGAACCACGGGCTTAAATCCCAATGAATTGATTACCAGGCGATAAGAGCCGCTTGGAATGTCTTTCAAAACGAATGTGCCGTCAGAAGCCGACAACGCTTGGGCAACAGGAGTGGGTTTTCCTCCATCCGCACCGGGCATTGAGGCCGACGACATCAGACGAATTTGTGCACTGATCAACGGATCTTGGGTGGTGGATTCCACAACCTTTCCTTGAATGCTGGACTGAGCGTGGGCCAGGGCCGAGGCTGCAATGAGAAATGCGGATAAAATAAATCGTAGGGATGGGATCATTCGAGTAAGAGCTTCCGCCTGAAGTATGGTTTAACGGTATTGAGTGCTGGTCGGGTAGTTCGTTCAGTTTGTGGGCAACAACCCTGCCGAAATAAGGTATTCTGCAATTTGAATGGCGTTTGTGGCTGCTCCTTTGCGCAAATTATCCGCTACAATCCACAGATTAATGGCCTCCGGGCACGATACGTCGCGGCGAATTCTTCCCACAAAAACTTCATCCTTGTTTTGGGCCAAAAGTGGCATGGGGTACTCCTGTCGTTCGGGGTCATCCAAAACCACTATTCCCGCGGAAGAGGCCAATAGGGCACGAACTTGCTCAACGGTAGGAACGGCGTCCGAAAATTCAATATTTACCGATTCCGAGTGCCCCCCCATAACCGGTACGCGAACGGCCGTTGCTGAAACACGGACGGTCTCGTCCCCTAAAATCTTCACCGTTTCGTTGGTCAATTTCATTTCCTCCTTGGTGTACCCATTTTCCAGGAAACTGTCGCATTGCGGGATGCAATTACGATCAATGGGGTAAGCATAAACGCGCGGACCGTCGATATTGTTCCTCTCGTTCTCCATTTGCTCAACGGCGCGCATTCCCGTACCTGTTATGCTTTGGTAGGTAGAAACGAGCACGCGGCGGATGGGAAACTGCAGGTGCAAAGCGTTCAAAACAAGCACCAACTGAATGGTAGAACAATTGGGGTTGGCAATGATTCGGTCTTTGGCAGACAATACCGAGGCATTTACCTCCGGAACGACCAAAGCAATACTCGGATCCATGCGCCAGGCGCTGGAGTTGTCAATTACGAAACAGCCCACCTCCGCAAAACGCGGCGCCCACTCCAAACTCACGTCTCCGCCTGCCGAAAAAAGTGCGAGATCTGGCTTCTTGGAAACGGCTTGTTCCAAAGTAACTACCGCAACTTGATGCCCACCGCAATCCACCGTTTGCCCCGCTGATTTTTCCGAGGCCACGGGAATCCATTCGGACACGGGAAACTTCCGCTCCACCAAGACTTTTCTCATTTGTTCCCCCACCATTCCGGTGGCACCTACAACGGCAACGCGCATAACGATTGAATTTGGACGACAAAGGTACCGATTTAGTCGAGGTTGATTCCGGTTTTGAAATCCGACAACCGGTTTTAAGTACTTAAATACGGGTATCGGGATTTGATCGATTAATCCATTGATTTTTAAATGAAATGATTTTCATCCGAGCGGAGAAAATTGCGGAAACAGGTTCGTTTTCTGGTCCATTTCCGACAGCCGTATTTATACGTTTAGAACCGAATATCGGGAATTGATGCGTGCAATTTTGCCCCATGCTAATCGCCCTCCTACTCGCCGCTGATACGCTTTGGTCCGATTGCGGCACCGGACCTTGGAGTGCGGGGCCTGTTCGCTGGTATGGAGACACGGCGCACGCGGAGCGAACAGCAAGTGGTGTCCAGTTAAACGCACCCGCGTCGGGAAAAACCTTTCTATGGGCCGATGCGCCCATCGTTCCTCCGGCCGAATGGCATGGACTGGTTGCGATGAATTTCAACCCCTCCAGCTCGAATTACTTCGAAATGAGGTTTGCAGAAGATGGGGCTGGAAACGGCGTGGGTGTGCGTTTTGGTGCATCTGATGACGGCATTTCGTTGGGGAAACTCGCGAAAAACAGCCTAACCACATGGGTAAAATCCAATCCGGGAATGTTGAACAACGCGCGCTCCGAAATAACCTGGACGCTAACGTGGTCGAAGCAAAACTACTGGACTTTAGCCTTCAAACTTGATTCCAATTGGGTTGTCCTGGACAGCACTTTATTTTCTCCAACCGAACCCGCTCGATACGTTGGCTGGAAGGCGGTTTACACGATTTCAAACCGCAATCGATTCACCGTGGGTCCTCTCACGGTTCTTGGCCGCGTAAAGCCAGAACCTGTAGGCCAATCTCAGCCGGACAAACCGGCGCCAATGAACGAAACCCAATGGCGCATTACGGAGGTACTTGCGGCTCCAGACCCAACACGATCTGGAGCCC
>CANHXZ010000159.1 GCA_947464785.1 Flavobacteriales bacterium
GCGGTTGCCGGGCCTACCCCAAGCGCTGCACGTTCAGTCCTTCAACACCAAACAGAAATTCTTGGTGGGAACCTACCAAGTGGAGTTGCTCACGCTGCCCCGATACTACGAAACCGTGCGCATTGAGCCCGGAAAAACCACCACGCTCAGCCTCCCTGCGGCCGGCGACGTGACCGTTCAACTCAAGACGGCCAGCGCGGGCGCCCTTTTTGTGGAACGTCAAGGAGGCGCCTGGGAATGGGTTGTGGATCTGGACCCGGTCCAAACCCGCCAACAATTTGCCCTGCAACCGGGGTCGTACCGCATGGTCGCGCGGGCGCGCCAAGCGCAATCCACTCTTTATTCGGCTACCGTGCCGTTCACCGTCAGCTCCGGGGCGTCTACCCTGGTTAAAATCCCGTAATTCACTAGCTCTATGGAACTTTCTGCATTGACCAACCAAGGAAATCAAGACACGCGCTCCGGATTTGGCGCCGGTTTGCTCGAACTCGGACGCACCAACCCCAACGTGGTGGCGCTGTGCGCAGACCTCACCGGCTCCTTGAAAATGGACGCCTTTGCGGCGGAGTTTTCGGATCGTTTTTACCAAGTGGGCATTGCGGAAGCCAACATGATGAGCATGGCTGCCGGCATGACCGTGGGCGGTAAAATTCCGTTCACCGGAACCTTTGCCAACTTCAGCACCGGCCGGGTGTACGACCAAATTCGCCAGAGCATCGCCTACTCCGGCAAAAACGTGAAGATTTGCGCCAGCCACGCCGGATTAACCCTGGGCGAGGACGGCGCTACCCACCAAATTTTGGAAGACGTCGGTATGATGCGCATGCTACCGGGCATGGTGGTCATCAACCCCTGTGATTTCAACCAAACCAAGGCCGCAACCATCGCGATTGCTAATTACGACGGTCCGGTTTACCTGCGCTTTGGACGCCCCAAAGTACCCAATTTCACCCCCGCAGATCAGCCTTTTGAAATCGGCAAGGCGCTGACTTTGCGCAGCGGATCCGACGTTACGCTTCTGGCCACGGGTCATTTGGTTTGGCCTGCGCTTCAAGCAGCCGAGAAATTGGCCGCTGCTGGCGTCAACGCCGAAGTCATCAACATCCACACCATCAAGCCGTTTGACGAAGAAGCCGTTTTGGCCTCCATCCAACGCACCGGCTGCGTGGTGACGGCCGAAGAACACCAGCAGTACGGTGGATTGGGCGAACTGACGGCCGGCTTGCTGGCGCAGCACCTGCCTACCCCCTTGGAAATGGTAGCCGTTCGCGACTCCTTTGGGGAAAGCGGAACACCGGAGGATCTGATGGCCAAGTACGGATTGAACGAAGAAGCCATCGTGCAAGCTGCCCACCGCGTGCTTTCGCGCCGGGGATAATCTTCCGATGGTGCGAATAATCCATTCGCCCATTAAACCCTTGACGGAATTTTCCCTCTAACCGTACATGACGGATCGCGAGGAAAACGAAGTTGCGGCCCTTTGTTCCGACCGTCGGTACGAAGCGGCCTATGCACTTTTGGTTCGTTCGCAAACGCCCCCCCTACTTCGGCTGGCGGTTCGCATGGGATTGGATTCCGACGACGCTCAAGACGTGCTCCAAGACGCCTTCATCAACATTTGGCGCGCCTTGCCCCAATTTAGGGGCGATGCCAAATTCTCCACCTGGACCTACCGAATCGTTGCCAACGAAGCTTTGGCGGCCTTGCGCAAGCAACAGAAACGGAGATTGTGGACCGTGCGCGCCTCTGATGCTCCCGAAGCCGTTGCAACGAGCGCCAGCGACGATGTCTATTTTCAAGCAGACGACGCCCTGGCTTTGCTCCATCGGGCTCAAGCCCAGTTGCCGGAAAAACAACGCCTGGTCTTTCAATTGCGCTACTTCGAAGAATTGCCCTATTCGGAAATCGCCACCATTACCGGCACGTCCGAAGGCGGGCTCAAAGCCAACTACCACCACGCCGTCCAAAAAATTCGGGCGCTGGTACAAACGGTTAAACCAAATCCCGCCGACGACCTCTTAACTGCAGAGAACGAATGAAACACGACGGAATCCACCTCAACGAAGCAACCCTCGAGCTGCTGCAAACCAAACTATACGCAGTCCCCCAGCGCGAACGCCAACGTGTACGCATACGGCGGTTCACCTCCGGTATTTCTGCTGCAGCGGCCGCGGTAGCGTTGTTGGTGTGGTTGCGTCCAGAACCCACCGCTCCCTCTGCCCAAAAAGCCAAAGATTGGCTGCACCAAACGACAACTTTGGAATTGATGGAATCGTTGGAAACCAGTGCTTTGGAATCGAATGCTGAAGAACTGGGTGCCCTGCTCACGGACGAAGAATTGAGTCAATTATCCCTTACTAAAACCTCGGAATCATGAATACCAAAACAGTAAAAACCGCCCTAATCGCGGCCCTTTGGCTGGTCCTCCTGCCCGGAGCTTCGGCACAACCCGCAGCTCGGAGGGAACAAGCCAAGGAGCGTGTTGAAACAGCCCGTATCGGTTTCCTGACCCACAAACTGAAACTCACCCCGTTGGAAGCCCAAAAATTTTGGCCCCTGTACGAGGCCTACCACGACGAACTGGCCCAAGTGGACCGGGAGCCACTGCGGGGACTCCGTCGTGCGGCCGAAGACCCGGAACGTTGGGCTGCCTTGACGGAAAAGGAAGCCGAGGAACTCATGCGCCGGCACGCCAAGTCCTTAGACGACAAAGAGCGCATCCGCAAGGCATACCACACCAAATTCTTGGACGTACTACCCGCCAAAAAAGTACTGATGCTGTACGTGGCCGAGGTGCAGTTCAAAGAGGCCATGCTCGATAAACTTCGCGAGCGCCAAGGACCTCCGCGTCCGGGAGGGTCCGGAGGGCCCGGTGGTCCCGGTGGCGGCCGGCCGGGGCCTCGGCCCGGGCGGCCAGGCCCGCCCGCCTCTGAACCCATTTGGGAATGACCCCTTGAACCAAAACGCGGCAACTGAGGCCGCGTTTTGCATGCAGCACGCACCTACCTTTGCACCATGGGCATTGGTTTGAAAGATCTGTTTTTGCGCCACAACGCGCAAACCACGGACTTTTCGTTGGCGTTGGAAATCAGTCGAGCAGAAGGTTCCTACCTCTTCCGGCCCGACGGTTCTCGAATTCTGGATTTCATCTCCGGAATTGGCGTCAGCAACGTGGGCCACGGCCGGCCGGAAATCGTATCTGCCGTTCAAGACCAAGCCGCTCGCTACATGCACCTCATGGTGTACGGCGAAATGGTCCA
>CANHXZ010000160.1 GCA_947464785.1 Flavobacteriales bacterium
ACCGTGGTCACCAAGTTCAGCCGACGCCCCATGCACTTTTTTGGCATGGGCGGCGTGCTCATGCTGGTGGTGAGCTTTGCCGCACTGGCTTATTTGGGCGTCACCAAGTTGCTGGCCCTGAAAGCCGGATTGCGCCCGGGCTTGATTGCGGACGACCCCTGGTTTTACATTTCCCTCACCACCTTGGTGTTGGGCATGCTGCTGTTCCTCACCGGATTGTTGGCGGAGCTCATTCTGCGCAGTTCGTCGCGCGGACCCCGCTACCCCGTGGGCGCTACCGTTCGCTGGCCGGAAAACGACTGATCCGTGCGGTACAGCTTGATTTCGCCCACCTTCGGGAGGCCGGACGAGGTGGTGGAATTCCTGGAATCCCTGAATCGACTGAGCTATCCGGTGGAGCAAATGGAAGTCCTGCTGGCCGACGGTACCCCGGACGATTCGCTGCGGCCGGCACTGGCCTCCGTTTTGGCCCAGATGAAAATGCCCACCACGGTGCTGTTCGAAAAAGGTTTGCCCGTGAGCGACGCGCGCAACCGCGCGGCGGAGGCCGCGCGCGGCACCTACCTGTTGTTTTTTGATTCCGACTGCCTGATTCCGGAGAACCACTTGAACGCGCTGGACGCGGCCTTGGCCGCGCAGGATTGGGACGCCTTTGGCGGCCCCGACGCCGCCGCGCCCACGTTCTCCCCGCTGCAAAAGGCCATCAGCTACGCCATGACCTCCGTCTACACCACGGGCGGCATCCGCGGCGGCACCCAAAGCACGGATCGATTTTACCCCCGCGGCTTCAACATGGGCTTCAAGGCCACCGTTTTTCGCGCCCTAAACGGCTACGACGAAGGGTTTCGCTGCGGGGAAGATATTGAACTGAGCATGCGCGCCGTGCAAGCGGGCTACCGCGTGGGCCTGATTCCAGAAATCCCCGTGCTGCATAAGCGTCGGGCCACGCTGGGTCAGTTCCACCGCCAGGTAACGCGGTTTGGTGCCGCACGCATTGCCCTGGCGCAACGCCACCCCGGGCAACTGAAGGCCACCCACGCTTTTCCCGCGGTGTTCACCCTGAGTTTGCCGATGGCGGCCGTCTTTGCGGCGTTGGGCCAATGGATTCCGGCCGCCGGCCTCCTGGGCTACCTGCTGCTGATTGCGCTGGACGCAAGCCGGCAGGGTTGGAAGGTGGGCTTGTTGGCACCGGCAGCGGCCGTGGTCATGCACACGGGCTACGGCAAAGGATTCTTGCGCGCGGGTTGGGAAGCGTTGCGCACCCCGTCGCGGGCTTGAACTGTGTTTTTTTACCGGTGCGGTGCCGCGAAGGTGCCGCGTTTTGGACGCGGACACAGCCTTGGTGCGGCCGTGGTTGGTCAGGCGGGTTGTTGGGCCAGTAGGGCCTGAAAGCCCAGGGTGTAGCCCAGCCAGCCAAAACCGCTGACGGTGCCCACGCATTCGGAGGCCACCAACGAACTTTTTCGGTAGGATTCGCGGGCGTAGGTGTGGCTCAGGTGCACTTCCACCAACGGGGAGCCCACGCCGGCTGCTGCATCGCGCAGGGCCAAACTGGTGTGGGTCCAAGCGCCGGGATTGATCAGGCCGCCCACCGCGTGGGGATCGTCGGCCATCCGGTGGAGAAACTCCACTGCTTCTTGTTCGGAGGTGGTGGTGCAGTCCACCAAGGAAACGCCCGGCCAGTGGAGCTCCAGCCAGTGCTGCAGTTGCAGACGGGCGTCGGACCAAGAGGTATTGCCGTAGACTACGGGTTCCCGCTTGCCCACACGAATCAAATTGATGCCTTGGAGGAGGTAGACGTTCTGCACGGCACAAAGGTAGCCATTACCTTTGAGTGATGGATTGGGCCAGCGGCATCAAGGGATTTACGGTTTTTCTGCGCCTGGAGCGCGGAGCCAGTCCCAACACAATAGCGGCGTA
The DNA here is from genome assembly GCA_947464785.1 of Flavobacteriales bacterium. Lineage (GTDB taxonomy): Bacteria > Bacteroidota > Bacteroidia > Flavobacteriales > Schleiferiaceae > CAMDTE01. The sequence continues at coordinate 1,921 of CANHXZ010000160.1, forward strand.
CCGAACGGATTTGGAGCTGCTGGCGCGGGAAGCAGAGGAGCAGGGCTGGTCTCCGTTGACGGCCACCCCGGAGCACCTGCGGGCGGCCGTGGAGGCCTGTGCGCGCTCCGGCAAAAGCGCAAGAACCCAGGCCCGCTACCGATCGTCCATCCGGCAATTTTACCGCTACATTCAGCTGGAAGGACTCCGTACGGACGACCCCACGGAGGGCATCCGCGCCCCGCGCTTGCCCCAAAAGCTCCCCGTGTACCTCACCACCGAAGAAGTGGACCGCATGGCCGCAGCCATCGACCGCAGTTCGTCCACCGGCGAACGCAATTTGGCCCTCCTGGAGACGCTCTTTGGCTCCGGTTTGCGCGTCAGCGAATTGGTGGGTTTGCGCCTGCGGGACGTGCATCCGGACGACGGTTTGCTTCGGGTTTTGGGCAAGGGCAATAAGGAACGACTGGTTCCGCTCACGGACGTTGCGGCGCGCGCCATCGACCGGTACGTCCACCAAGTTCGGGTACACCAACAGCCGTCCAAGGGGTCCGAGGACCATGTTTTCCTGAACATCCGCGGCGGCAAACTGAGCCGGGTGATGGTGTTTCTGGTGCTGCGGGATTTGGCGGCCAAGGCCGGCATCCGGAAGACGTTGGGGCCGCACACCTTGCGCCACAGCTTTGCCACGGCATTGGTTCAGAATGGGGCTGATTTGCGGGCGGTTCAGCTGTTGTTGGGCCACGAAAGCATCACCACCACGGAGATTTATGCCCATTTGGAGGACAAGCACCTACGCCAGACCCTGGAAAACTTCCATCCGTGGTCCGCATCGGGGCGTCGAAAAAAGTAAAAATGATGGGGCTCTACAGGGGAGGAGCGGTGGTTTTCTTGCGCACCAAGGCCCGCCACACCAGGCTGCCGCGGTAAACCCCCACGGTGGGCCAGCCGCGCGGAAAGGGATTCGGAGCCAGTACGGCGCGGTGCAGACGTCCGTAAAAGGCAAAATGGGCGCGCACAATGGCCCAGGTGTGTTCCGGCTTGCGTTGCAGTAAAAAGCGGATGCCGGCAAGGCCGTCGAGCACCAAACGAGCCAAGACCACCGGCAACGCAATGTGCGGTGGAAGGTTGCGCACGGCCACAAACAGGTTGTTGCGGAAATTCAAAAAGGTTTTGCGCGGATGGAGGGCATTGAGGGTGCCGCCGCCCACGTGGAGCACGGTGCTGGCGTTGACGCACGCCACGTCCCAGCCCGCACGGTGCATGCGCCAGCAGAGGTCTATTTCCTCCATGTGCGCAAACAAGGACTCGTCCAGGCGTCCGG
>CANHXZ010000161.1 GCA_947464785.1 Flavobacteriales bacterium
GAGCAAAGCATGAAGGTGTTCGGCATGGCTGTGTACCCCGCCGTCGGAAACCAACCCCATGAGGTGCAGCGGTTTGTTCTCGGATTTGCAGTAGTTCACCGTTCGCAACCAACCGGGGTTTTCGGCCAACGAACCGTCTTGTGCGGCCAACGAAATTTTGACCAAATCCTGGTAGACCACTCGGCCAGCACCCAAATTCGTATGCCCAACTTCGGAGTTTCCCATTTGCCCTTCCGGCAGACCAACGGCCAATCCGCTCGCTTCCAATTGGGCGTGCGGGTAGTTTCCGACCAAGCCATCCATGAAGGGCGTGTGGGCCAAATCAACGGCCGAAACGGACTTGTCTTTGGCAATGCCCCAGCCGTCCAGAATCATCAATACCGCCTTGCGTTTCATGGAACAAAGGTACGCTTATTCCCCAACTCGGATGGCGCCGGGGCTCAATTCTGCTGCTGGTAATCCGGTTTGAAAGAGGCGCGCATTTAAGGAACCTTTGAGCTCCAATTGACCTCCACGCAGCTCCAACCAACTGCCCTCGCGAAGGCCCAAGACCGGCTGCGGGTGGAAGCAATGAAATTCGCCAATGCGTTGTTCGCGCGTTTCCCCTTTGTGGGTGGAGTGGGGGTCCGGGTCCAGGTAATGCGGGTTGAGGTTGAAGGGAACCCAACCAAAGGCATTGAGGTTGGTCGGGTGCGCAATGGGCATGTCGTTGGTGGTCCCGACGGTTCGTCCGGCTAGGTTGGTTCCCGCACTGCTGCCCATATAGGGTTTGCCGCCTTGGACGGCCTCGTCTAGGGGAACCATCCAGCCGCCGCGTTGCAGCGTGTCCAGAAGAACGAAGGTGTTGCCTCCGCCAACAAAAAAACCGTCGGCCTCAACGGCGGCTTGTTCCGGCGTTTCCCACGTATGAATGCCGCGCAATTCCAACCCCCATTCCGCAAAAACAGCCGCGGGGCGTGCCGTGTAATCGTCCCAGGTTAGGCCGCCCGGGCGTGCGAAGGGCACAAAGGCAATGGTTTTGCATCCCGAAAAATGGGCGCGTACCGCCGATTCCAAATAGGACAGGTACGACGCTCCGTGGACGGTTGAGGTAGAAGCCAATAGTAAATTCAGCTGGGACGAGACCATAATTGGATTGCAGGTGAATGTTCTGGTTTGGGCGGGTGTGCGCGATTTTGTCGGGGCGGCTACGGATGTCGGGGAGGATGTTCACCAAACAAGGCAACTTCATTCAGCGAAAGGCACCACACGCTGTTGACTCCGTTGTGTTGTTCCGTCCAAACGGCGTACACCTGACCGTTTTTTACCTCCAGGTGGTTGTAATCGCCAAAAAAGACCTCCGGTTGGGCGGTGAATCCGGATGCTTGTAGGGGAAGGTGCGTCCAGGTTCGGCCCCCATCGGTGGACCGACTGTAGTAGGTGCGGATCTTCAATTCCAAATCCTGTGCGTAGCTGATGGCGTGCAGGTGTTGGGTGGCGGGGTCCACGGAGATTGCACCAAAAAAAGCATTTTGGCAGCCGGGGTCCGGTCGAAACTCAACCGGGGTTTGCCAGTGTTCGCCTTGATCGCGAGAAACCACGGTCCAAAGCCGAGCAAAGTCGTTTTGTTGCGTCCCAAACAGGGTAAACACCTCTTCTTCTCCGCGGCAGACGGTAAACGGCAGCCCGTTGGCGCGGCCGAGGCTGGGTATGGAGAATGTCCATCCGCCGGGTTGTGCAGCAACCAGGCGTTCCTTGGCAAGCCAAGATTCTCCGGCGTCGTCGGAGCGGTTGTACCACAATTTACCGTCTCGAGACCAAACCACATGCAATCGACCGCGATCGTCCATTGCCGGCACCGCGCCTTCCGTCGTCCCGTCGTCGTCCCGGCAGTCGCCTTCCAAGAGAGACAGAACAGTAGGGGAGCTCCAGGTTGCTCCTCGGTCCGTGGATTTTGCGTACAAAATGCGCGAGCGGTGCGTTGACTTCTTAGAGCCGTAGACGTCAAATTCCGTCCACGTCAAATGCAAGTGCCCGGTGCGCGGATCGATGCAAACCCATTCCTTATCTTGATCTTTCGGAGGTCGGTAACCAATGCCGACGCCTGAAGACCACGTTTCGCCGTGGTTGTCGGACCACTGCACCACCATTCGGTCCAAAAGACCTTCTCCTTTCCAGCCTTTGCCGTCGGAGTCCGACAGGTGAAAAAAATACAGTCTGCCGTCCGGTCCGTACGCCAAGACGGGGTCGCCGTACACCCCAAAGGGGGATTGAACGGTTTGGCTTTCCCATTGTGCGCCGAGCGTAGCCGTTCGGTGGATGCGGCTCAATACAGTGCCTACAACAGCTTGCGCGGGGTTGGTGGGGTGCACGGCCACCGCCGGTTCGCAGGCCCATTCGCCCGGGCCAGACCGCGCCGTGGCAATTCTACGCACCAAGGCTCCCGGAAACGGGGAATACCCCAACGAATCCGGAACGGACACAGATGGCATCGAGGCCATTCGGAGTGGCAACAGAGACGAAGCAGCGGTGCCAAACAAATCCAAGGTTCCAACCAACCAAAAACCGGTCCCAACCAACAAGCGAAATGCTGAAGTCATGGGTCAAAGGTAGTAACTTGCCCCCGTGATAAACGACAGCTTTCAACGGCGCGGTGCCCGCATCTTCCAAAGGCCAACAGCGTTCCTTCTGCCCCTAAAACCGATGCGTGCGGCTTTGGTTGCTGCGGTCCTGCTGGGAGGCGCCTTTCGGTCGGACAACCACGAGTACTACGTGGGGGTGGCGGAGTGTCGGTATTTCCCGGAAGCCAAGCTTTGGGTATGGGAGCAAAAGTTGTTTACCGACGATTTGGAACAAGCCTACAATTTGGCCCATCCCTCGGCGAAGATTCGGCTGGACAACGCCCTGCCCCGCGTGGATACGGCTATTTCCAACTGGGTTTTATCCCAATTTCGGGTGCAGGTCGGCAAAAAAAACCTGTCCTGGGTTCTGATCGACCGCGTTTCATCGCCGGAGTCTACCGTTTTGTGCTGGAAATCCCGTGGCGTTGATCCTTTGGGCAAAAGCATAACCATTCAGCACGACGCCTTGCGCGCAGCCCTGCCGCAGCAAATCCACCTCGTTCATTTTCGTCGGCA
>CANHXZ010000162.1 GCA_947464785.1 Flavobacteriales bacterium
CCCCCGGCAATTCTATGCCGGTGCGTTCGCCCAATCCAAATTGATACAGACGGTCCGCAAAGTCTTCCGGGTGTTTACTAAAATGGGGAAACAGCGCCTTCACCATCCCAATGTTGGACGACACCTCCAAGGCATGCCCCACCGTGATGTTGCCGTGGCCGCCCTTTTTGGAATCCGTAATGGGCGCAGCGCGTCCGGGAAAGAGGTCCAACCGTCCGTCTCCGGTTTGCACCCACTGGGCGGTGTCCACCACACCCTCTTCTAAGCCAGCCAGCAAGGCAGCAACTTTGAAAGTGGAGCCCGGCTCCGTAGCGGCCCAAACCGCGTAGTTCACGGTCTCCGAATAGCCGGAATCGCCTTCCAGTTTGCCCAAATTAACCAGCGCCCTGATTTTGCCCGTACCGGCCTCCACCAGGATGACCGTCCCGTACTCGGCTTGGGTTTCGTCCAGCTTTTTGCGCAGTGCTTTGTCCGCAATGTCTTGCATGCGAACGTCCAAGGTGGTCACCAAGTCTCGGCCGTCGTGCGGTTCTACGGCGTAGGTGTTTTCAATCGGTTTCCACATGTTGCGGCCGAGGTGCTGCATCACGCGCGAGCCGTCCTTGCCCCGCAGCGTTTCCGAAAACTGCCCCTCCAAACCTTCGCGCGCATCGGCACGGTCGTAGCCCAAGGTTCGGGCCGCTAAATTGTCAAAAGCCCGCACGCGTTTGGGGGTTTCTTCGATGATCATGCCGCCCTCGTGCCCGGCCCCTTTGAAGAGTGCCAGTTTTGCAGTGGTCTCCATCGCCGTAAAGCGCACCTCACGTCCCAACAGCACGTACCTTTTGCCGTCCCGATGCGCCTTCCGCAAATAGCTAAACCAAGCTCCAGCCGTACGTTGCCCCAACACCTGTGCCAGCGTGTCGGCAGCGTTGGCGGCGTGGGCATTGAAGCGCGCGTCGTCCACTACTTCGGCATCCCAATACAGGGCATAAAGGGGCATGGAAGTCACCAGCAACTGGCCATCTGCGGAATACAGATTGCCCCGGGTTGCGGGAACCGGGCGAATTTGGATGCGTTGTTCCGCCAATTCTTTGCGCAAGGCAGGTCCGTCCACCACGGAAATGCGGATCAACTGCCCCACCACCAACAACGCCAACACCCCCATCAGCAAGGAGAGAAGCGTGGCCATTTTCGCCGAATGCCCCCGTGCGTTACTCATCGGTGGGTTGAATTTCCAGTTTGATCGGCGGCTTTCCGCTGGGCACCAAACCACGTTCCTGGGCGCGCTCCTGAATGCGGCTTTCGCGGCCCCACTGCATCAAGGCAGACTTGGTTTCCAGGTAGTGGCTCTCCAACCGATTGAGCTGCGTAGACTTTTCTTGAATCTCGCGAATCTTCCGGTCTGTTTGGTGGGAACACGTGATGGCCAAGAGGCCCAGCGCCGTGAGGTACAGCAAAAACGGAATGTTTTTCCGCACCAGCTCGTGGCCCACAATAGAACCGCGCACAAAGTCCGCAAAAGAAACCGTCTTTTTGGGGGCTTGTTTTCCCGACGCACTCATGATTGGGCACGTTTTTCTGCCGCGCGAAGCTTGGCGCTCCGAGCGCGCGGGTTGCGTTGAACTTCCTCGGCGGAGGGCACCACGGCCTTCCGCGTGATCAAGTCAAAGGGAACCAGACGGTTGCCAAAGGTGTCGCGGTCCGCCTCGCCCACGAGCTTGCCTTCGCGAAAAAATACCTTGACCCGACGGTCCTCCAAACTGTGGTAGGATAGCACCACAAACCGTCCGCCGTCGGCCAAAACGTCCAAACCCTGCTCCAGCAAGGACTCTAGAACGGCCAATTCGCGATTGATTTCAATGCGCAAAGCCTGAAAAACCTGCGCCAGCACCTTGTGGCCTTTGCCGCGCGGGGCCAAAGGCTCCACCACCCGCACCAAATCCGCCGTAGTAACCAAAGTTCCGCCGTCGCGGGCCGCCAAAATAGCGCGCGCTACGCGCATGGGCTGAACCACATCGCCGTACCTACCCAGCACACGCGCCAAATCGCCCGGCTCCACGCCGTCCAGCCACATGCGCACCGGAATGCCCACGTTGGGGTTCATGCGCATGTCCAAGGGACCGGATTCGCGAAGCGAAAACCCGCGTTCGGCGGCGTCAAACTGGTGAGAACTCACGCCCAAGTCCGCCAAAATTCCGTCCACAGACTTCACGTTGTGGGCGCGCAAAAAGCGCTGCAGGTGCTCAAAATTGGCGGGAATAAGGGTAAAGCGAGGATCCTCTGGGGCGTTGGCCGCGGCGTCGGGATCTTGATCAAAGGCAAACAGGCGTCCCTCAGGCCCCAAGCGCTCCAGGATGGCGCGCGAATGGCCACCGCCTCCAAAGGTCACGTCTACATAGGTCCCGTTCGGCCGAAGCGCGAGCAGGTCCATGCATTCCGTCAGCAGTACGGGGTCATGATACATGGTTCGGTCGCTCGTTCGATTGCCCCATCACTTCTTCCGCCAAGGCTCCAAAATCGGCCTCAGACGCCTGCACCACGTTTTCGTAAGCTTCCTTGTCCCAGATTTCCAGTCCAAAAGGAGCCGAGGCAAAGACCAATGTTTCGCCCAAACCGGCAAACGTCATCAGGTCTTTGGGAATGAGAATGCGGCCGGCATTGTCCAACTCGACGGGCTTCACTCCGGCCGTAAACATGCGGATGAAGTCCGCGTGCTTCTTAACAAATCGATTGAGCTGGCCTACTTGGCCCATCACGGCGTTCCATTCTTCCATCGGATAGAGTTCCAGGCACTTGCTGAACACCGAACGCTTCAAAACAAAACCACCCTCGGCCAATGCGGCCAACTGCTTCTTCAGCGCAGCGGGCAGCGGGGCGCGTCCTTTCGCGTCCAGCTTGCACTCGTATACTCCGATGAGGTTGACCATTTCCGAGGGGGCAGAATTTGATTCAAAAGTAGGTTTCTTCTCCCACTTTTTACCACATTCTACCACTTTGTTAATAACTTTTCCCACCCGACGCCCCCCTTTCCCCACTTCGTTTGCACGAGCCCTTTGCCCGCAACCGCGCC
>CANHXZ010000163.1 GCA_947464785.1 Flavobacteriales bacterium
CCGCACTTCTTTAATTGACCGATTTTTCTGCCCTATGCATTTAATGAAATCCATCACAGCGCTCGTTGCATTAAGTCTCTCCTGGGCCGCAACTGCGCAATCCGTCCCGTTTGACCGCACGAACCAGTCCAAATTCCGGCAATTGGGAACGGAACTCCCAACTCCCAACAGCTACCGTACGGCCAGCGGCGCCCCGGGTGCGGCGTACTACCAACAGCAGGCGGACTACGATCTGGAAGTGTGGTTGAACGAAGACACCCACGTGCTGAAAGGGTCGGGTACCATCACGTATACGAACAATTCCCCTGACGTATTGGAGTACGTCTGGTTGCAGTTGGACCAGAACGAAAAGAACCCCAACAGCGTCAACCAAAAAATCACGCGCGGCAACGCCCTTCCGGAAAAAATGACCCCGGAACGATTGGAAGATTTCTTTTACGATTTTCCCGGCGGATTCTCCATTGACAAGATGGCTCAAAACGGCAAGCCCCTCAAGTACACCGTGGTCAATACCATGATGCGGGTGGATTTGCCGCAACCGTTGAAACCCGGACAGGTGCTGCAACTTCAAATGGCGTGGCATTTCACCATCAACGACCGCATGCAAGACGGCGGACGGTCCGGTTACGAGCATTTCAAGGAGGAGAACAACACCCTCTACACCTTGGCCCAATTCTTCCCGCGCATGGCGGTTTATGGAGACAATGTGGGTTGGCAGCACAAGCAGTTCCTGGGCATGGGCGAGTTTACCCTTCCCTTTGGAAACTACCGCGTGCGCATCCACGTTCCCGGCGATCACGTGGTGGCAGCAACGGGAGAACTGCAGAACGAGTCGGACGTATTAACGGCAGAGCAGCGCCGCCGCTATGCCAAAGCGCGAACCACCACAGACAAGCCTGTATTCATCGTCACCCAAAAGGAAGCAGAGGCCGCGGAAAAAGGTCGCTCCAAATCGGAAAAAACATGGGAATTCAAAGCCACGAACGTTCGCGACTTTGCCTTTGCGACCTCGCGCAAGTTCATCTGGGACGCCATGGGCGTTCGGGTGGGGGGCAAGACCGTCATGGCGGAGAGCTTCTACCCCAAGGAAGGCAATCCTTTGTGGGAGCAGTACAGCACGCGGGTAGTAGCCCAGACCATTGCCACCTACTCCAAGTTTACCGTAGACTACACCTACCCGCGCGCTATTTCCGTGCACACGGCAGACATCGGCATGGAATACCCCATGATTTGTTTCAACGGCGGTCGTCCGGAATCGGACGGCACCTACTCGGAGGGAACGAAGTACGGCATGATTGGCGTCATCATCCACGAAGTGGGCCACAACTTTTTCCCCATGATCATCAATTCCGACGAGCGCGATTGGACGTGGATGGACGAAGGCTTGAACACGTTTGTGCAGTACCTCACGGAGGTGGAATGGGATCGGGACTACCCGGCCCGACGCGGTCCCGCCTACAAGATTGTGGACTACATGAAGTCACCTGCCAACAGCCAAGTTCCCATCATGACCAACTCGGAGTCGCTCCTTCAATTTGGGAACAACGCCTATGGGAAACCGGCCACCGCGCTGAACATCTTGCGCGAGACCGTTTTGGGGCGCGAGTTGTTTGATTTTGCCTTCAAAACCTACTGCGAGCGTTGGGCGTTCAAACATCCATCGCCAGCAGACTTCTTCCGAACGATGGAGGACGCCTCCGGAACGGATTTGGATTGGTTTTGGCGCGGTTGGTTCTACACCACGGAGCCATGCGACCAAGCACTGACCAAGGTGCGCATCGCAGCCATGCCTGATTTCCCGGCGGAAGCCAAGGCACGCAAGGTGAATACGGAGCGCGAGCGACGCAACGCGCACATTGGGTACGGTCGGAATCAAAAAAGCAATTCGTCCACGGTGGTGGACCGCGTCCCGGAGGCTTCTGATTACTACAACTCCGCCTACAAAAGAGAGGAACTGACCAAAGCGGAGTCCGCTCTGGCCAAGGCCAACGCAGAGGCGCAGAAAGCCGCTGCAGCCAAGCGCGTGGGAACTTATTTCCATGAGTTGACCATCACCAACAAGGGCGGTCTCATCATGCCGGTAGTGATTCGTTTCACTTTGGAGAACGGCCAAGTAGTGGACGAGCGTCTTCCGGCCGAGGTGTGGCTGCGCAACGAAAATGAGTTCCTTAAGACGTTTGCGTTGCCCGGAAAGGCCGTACGGATTGAGCTGGATCCCCAATTGGAGACGGCGGATATCGACACCGAGAACAACGTATGGCCCGCCTCAGCAGACACCTACCTGGAGTGGGCGCCGTCCGGTTCCGGACGCGGTGGCCGCCCGGCAAATCCCATGCAGGAAGCCGGTTTGGGAAAGAAGTAAGTTCCAGAGTGCGCTAAGTTTGTGGACCGCGCACCTACGGCTCAGGCACCAAAAAGCCCGCCCCGATGCAATCGGGGCGGGCTTTTGTTAGGGGGTTACCAAAATCCTGCGACCTCAGTCAAAAAGATCAAATTCGGTTCCAAACCCATTGATCACCTGACTTCAAGCCAATGCGCTGTGCCGTTCCTCCAGGGACCTCAACCACCACATTGGCCGGTCCTTCGGAAGGGCGCGGAGTATCCGTGAGCGGGGTGCAGTTCTCCTGAATACTCACCACAACGCCCTTGCTGTTGACATACACGATGTCCAACGATACGTACGTGTTGTGCATCCAAAAGCTCTGTTGCGTTTCCTCGCCCATGAGAAAGACCATCGCCATGTCCTCATCCATGTGTTTCCGGTACATCATCCCGTACTGCACTTCGTCCGGACGCTCGGCAACTTCCACGCGGTAGTTGCGCAAGGTGTCCCCGGTAGAAGCAGAGATGAATGCGCCAACGCCTTCTTGGGTAAAGGGCGGCTCGTAGGCCTCAGGAGTCTCCTCAACTCCTCGGTTTTGAACCGACCCCTGTTCTAAACGCTGGCAGGCCGGCCCAATCTGCAACCCCACAAATCCAAGAGCAGCCAGGAGGAGCAATGCGGTGCCCACTTGTTTCATCAGTCGATTCATA